>CALMOO010000075.1 GCA_937871705.1 uncultured Hymenobacter sp. | reverse complement strand
CTCGTGCGGATGCGCTACGACGAAGCCACCGTAGCTCGTTTGCAAGCAGTAGCGTGGTGGCACTGGGATGCCGCCAAAATCACGCGCCACCAGCAGGCCATCTGCGGCACCGACCTCGATGCGCTGGAACGGGCGCAGTAAGTGGTTTTTGCGTATGCGTAGCGCATGACCCCTACCCCCCTCATTCTCACGCTTACGCTTGATGCGGCCAGCCAGGCGTTTTTTGACGACTTGCGCCGCCAGTATTTTCCGCCCAAAATTAATTATCTCAGCGCCCACCTCACGCTTTTTCACGCCTTGCCTGGTGAGGAGCACGCAGCCATTGTGGCTTATTTACTGAAGGTGGCGGCCGAGCAGCCGGAGCCGCTGCTGCTACAAGCCACCGGCGTTAAGTTCATGGGCCGGGGCGTCATGTACACCCTCGAAAACCCGGCCCTGCCGGCCTTACACAAGCGCTTGCAGCGGCAGTGGGAGCCCTGGCTTTCGGCGCAGGATAAGCAGGGCTTGCGGCCGCATATTACAGTGCAAAACAAGGTAGACCCGGCCGTGGCCCGGCAGCTGCACGAGGAGCTGGCGGCGGGTTTTCAGCCCTTCATTGCTACGGGTACGGGCCTAGCGCTGTGGGCTTATAAGGGTGGGCCGTGGGAGCTGCGGCAGCAGTTTGCCTTTGGCCAAGTTTAAGTTTTTTGAGAACAAACAGGCCGTAATGCCGCTTTTTAACGGCTTGCCGTGTCCTTGGCTTTGGTGCCTGCCTGACTTATCCGCCTTGGCCAAGGTGGCGGAGCGGAAAGCGGAGCAGATTACCACCTTTCATACCTTAATTAACCGCGTTTCCGTAGGGAGTACTTCGTCCTGTTAGCTAGTTATCGTGAATCTTACTACCCCCCTCACTCCTACCAAGCCCCTGAACGCCGATGTTCTGCTCATCGGCGCGGGCATCATGAGCGCCACGTTGGGCGTGCTGCTCAAAGAATTAGACCCCCAGCTGACCATTGCCATCTACGAGCGCCTCGACGCAGTGGCGGCCGAAAGTTCGGATGCCTGGAACAACGCCGGCACCGGCCACTCGGCCTTCTGTGAGCTCAACTACACGCCGCAGCTGCCCGATGGCTCGGTCGAGGTTTCAAAGGCCGACAAGATTGCCGAGCAGTTTGAGTTAAGCAAGCAGCTGTGGGCCAGCCTGGTGCAAGAAGGCAGCTTGCCCGAGCCTGAAAACTTTATTCGCACTATTCCGCACATGAGCTTTGTGTGGGGCGCCGAAAACGTGGAGTACCTACGCAAGCGCTACACGGCCATGATAAACTCGCCGCTCTTTAAGGGCATGGAATTCTCGACCGACCCGGCCGAGATTGACGAATGGATACCGCTGGTGATGGATGGCCGCGACCCCGCGCAGCCTGTGGCGGCCACGCGCATGGCCATTGGCACCGACGTCAACTTCGGCACGCTCACCCGCAGCTTGTTCGACCACCTGCGGCGGCAGCCGGGCGTCACGTTTGAGCTGGGGCAGGAAATCAAGGATCTTAATCGCAAAGAAGATGGCACCTGGCAGGTCAAAATCAAGGACTTAGCCAGTGGTGAAAGCCGCAAGGTGCGCACGCGCTTCGTGTTTATTGGAGCGGGCGGCGGCTCGCTGCGGCTGCTTGAAAAGTCCGGGATTCCGGAGGCCAACGGCTTCGGCGGCTTCCCGGTTAGCGGCCAGTGGCTCAAGTGCCTGAACCCCGAAGTTATTGCTCACCACGAGGCCAAGGTGTACGGCAAGGCGGCCGTGGGCTCGCCGCCCATGTCGGTGCCCCACCTCGACACGCGCCAGATAAACGGCCGCAAGGAGCTGCTATTTGGGCCGTATGCGGGCTTTAGCACGAAGTTTTTGAAGAAGGGTTCGTACTCCGACTTGTTCCGCTCCATTGAATTGGGCAATATTCGGCCGCTGCTGTATGCGGGCGCGCGCAACATTCCGCTCACCAAGTACCTCATTGGCCAAGTGCTGCAGACGCCCGAGCAGCGCATTGCGGCCCTGCGCGAGTACTACCCCGGTGCCAAGCCCGAAGACTGGCAGCTCGAAGTAGCCGGCCAGCGGGTGCAGGTTATCAAGAAAGACAAGAAAAAAGGCGGCGTGCTGGAGTTTGGTACTGAGGTAGTAACGGCCGCCGACGGCTCGATTGCGGCGCTGCTGGGCGCCTCGCCGGGCGCCAGCACGGCCGTGAGCATCATGCTCGACCTGGTGCAGCGCTGCTTCCCCGAGCAGGCCGCCTCGGAGCAGTGGCAGGCCGTGTTTCACCGCTTGGTGCCCTCGTTTGGGCAGCCGCTGGCCGAAAGCCGCAGCCTATGCGCTTCGGTGCGGGCGCACTCAGCTAAGGTTTTGAAGCTGGAAAATAGCTAGCTAAAAACAGTCTTGAGCCGCCAAGAGGGGGTAGGAACGCAAAACACAGCGCCCTACCCCCCTCTTGGCGGCCCAAGGCTGTTTTAGCAAAGCTGCCGCTCGCGGGCCACAAACTCTTGCAGCAGCGCTATTAGCTCGGGCCAGGCTTGGGGCTGCTGGTCGGGCAGCAAGCCCGCCGATTGAGCAGGGCTGACGTAGCCAGCCAAGGTGCGCAGGTCGGGGGCATTGAGCTGCACAAAGCCCATGCTCCACTGCCCAAAGGCGCGGGCTGGCACGAGCCCATCGGCCAGGGTGCAGACGTTGTAGTGGCGGGGGTCGCGGGCAATGCGCTGGTACACAGCGTGCACATTTTCGGCTGGCCCTTCCAGCACCTGCATAATGCCTTCCTCACCGTAGAGTAGCAAGCCGCTGATACCGGCAGCGTGGTTTTGGGCCCGCCAGGCCGGTAGCAGATGTTGTAGTTGGCTAGGCGTAACCACCACCGTAGCAGAGCTTTGGTAAACCAGCTGCTGAATATGCATATAAGTTAAGAATAGCGAAAGGTCAATATTACTTCTCTTTTCGCTTTATTCAAGATTCTGCTACCCCCTATCGCTACCAGCCGTTGCTTTTTGTAATGTCCTGAAATCCTTACTTCATGCACAAACGCGAACCGGGCCACCCAACTATTCCGGCGGAGTAGCTGGGTGGCCCGGTTTTTAAAGGCTCGACTAGTAGAACTAAGCTTACGGCGTGATAGTCACGATGCTGCCATCGGGATTGCGCTTGAGCTCGGTCACTTTCACGTTGCGCAGCCAGGTTTTGTTGCTCAGCTCGGTGTCGTGGTAGAAAATGTACCACTTGTCCTTAAACTCGACGATGGAGTGGTGGGTAGTCCAGCCCTGCACGGGCTTCATTATGACGCCTTTGTAAGTAAAAGGCCCCGCCGGCGAGGTGCCCACGGCGTACACCAGCAGGTGGGTGTCGCCGGTCGAGTACGAGAAGTAGTACTTGCCCTGGTACTTGTGCAGCCAGCCGCCCTCAAAGAAGCGGTGCTTGCTATCGCTGGCCAGCACCGGCTTACCGAGGGAGTCGAGAATAGTAACTTCCTTCACTGGGCCGGCAAACTGCTTCATGTCGGCGCTGAGCTTGGCCACGCGGGCACCCACGGCGGGCACATTGCCATCGGGCTTTTTGTCGGGGGCCTTGGGGTCGTATTTACCAGTGGCCC
>CALMOO010000074.1 GCA_937871705.1 uncultured Hymenobacter sp. | reverse complement strand
GACGCCAGATGAGCATGACGTTCTTACTTTTAGATGTTCTTATTTTTATAGGAAAGCTTACTCAAGCTAAGCTCAGGCGAACATTAAGCCGCAATTAGCAGTTTGGGGCAGAGTTATCCCGTCGTGCATTCAGCTATGTTAGAAACGATAAGCGAGTTTTACCACGGCCTCAATCCGGTGGGGCGCACCACGCTCATTACGACGCCCATCCTGCTGCTGGCGGTGGCCGTGCTGCTGGTACTCGAGCGCAAGTTTCCGTACCGTAAGGGGCTGCCATTTTTCCGCGAGGGGCTGTTCGTGGATTTGTTCTGGTACACGCTGGTGCAGAGCTACTTCCTGCAGATTCTGATTTTTGGCATTATCATCGCACCACTGGCGGCGCACTTCGGGGCGAGGTTTCACCTAGTAAGCAGCTGGCCGGTGGCGGCGCAGGTGGGTTTTTTTGTGATTACCCACGATTTTTATATCTACTGGTTTCACCGCTTTCAGCATAATAGCGCCTTTTTTTGGCGCACCCACGAGGCGCACCACTCGGGCAAGCAAGTAGACTGGCTGGCCGGCTCGCGCTCGCACGCGGTAGAGATTATTATCAACCAAACTATCGAGTTTGCGCCCATTATTTTGCTTGGTGCCAACCCGATAGTAGTGCCTATCAAGGCGCTCATTGATGCCGTGTGGGGCATGTACATTCACGCTAATATCGACGTGAAATCGGGTAAGCTCCAATACGTTATCAACGGCCCCGAAATGCACCTCTGGCACCACGCCGACCACGAGGAAGTGTATTACGCCAACTTCTCGACCAAGCTGGCTATCTGGGACTGGCTCTTTGGCACGGCTTTCTTGCCCGAGGGGCGCAAGCCCGAGCGCTGGGGACTGCCGTATGCCTTTCCGAAGGATTATTTTGGGCAGCATGCCTTCTCGGTGCTGCGCTACGATGAGCGCGCGCTAACCGAAAAATCGGTGTTTTTTCGGCACTATCACGGCGTGCGCTGGCGCGTGCTGAGTTGGCTCGGCAACCGAATGCCCGCCACCAAAGTATTGCAAGGCTGGGAAGTGCCCGAGGAGGTGGCCGAAACCGTGGCGCACCGCCCCGGCGGCAACCCTGCCGAAAGT
>CALMOO010000073.1 GCA_937871705.1 uncultured Hymenobacter sp. | reverse complement strand
CCAAAAAACAGCACTAGCACGAAGATGATAAAAATAATAGTCTTCGGGTTGCCGAGAAACAGGAGAGGGAGCTGGGCCATAGGAGGTACCATTGCTGGTGAAGGGGGTAGGAAGAAGAAAAACCTTATACGATAAGCCCGCGTGTTTGGACTGCGCCAAAGGTACCAGATAAGTTACTTCACGCCACTTGAGGTAGGTTTGGCCGACTGTCGTGGCCTGCCAGGAGCAGGCGTGCAGCAAGCGGTAAGGCTATTAGTAATTTAGGTAGATAAGACCAGTTATACCTGCATTAAATAAAGAAGCTATTTACTTTAAAAAGCTGTCAACCATTTGTTACGGGTATTCATCGGGTAGAAGAAGAAATTCACCGAAAAAATTCAGCTATTTCAGTTAAAAAGAGCAAACTTTGCTGAGGTTAGCTACCTAATTACTGCAATCGCCCACGGCTATTTCGGGAAAAGGAAGTTGGCTAAGTTTGTTTTCATAGCTCAGAAAGACACCGGGTTGTACTCGGTGTTTTTTTTTGTTTTCCCTACCCTCAACTAAGTCCGGGGCACCAGCTGCCGCTGCCCTTCGATGGCATACACTAACCCCACAAATAAGAGCGGCAAAGCTAACCCCAGCACATAGCTCGCCCCATGAGGAAGGGCCCGCCCCAGGGCTTGCCCACCCACCACCAGCCCCACTGCCCCGAGTAGCCACAGTAGCAGGCGTACCATGGGGTAGGGCACGGGGAAGTGCCGCTCGCCTAACCACCAGCATAGCACGGCCATCATAAAATAGCAGGCCAGCGTAGCCCAAGCGCTCCCCATATAGCCTAATACGGGAATCAGAAAAAAGTTGAGCGCAATTGTGAGTACTGCCCCTGCCGCCCCGATGTACGTGCCGTAATACGTTTTATCGGTCAGCTTAAACCACACCGACAAGTTGTAGTACACGCCCAAAAACAGGTTGGCCAGCAGTAAAATAGGTACTACACCTAGCCCTGACAAGTACTCTGGCCGTCGCAGAAATAGAGGAGCTACCCAACTCAAATTCAAACTGATAATTACGAAAATTATTACGCAGCAGAGCGTAAACCATTTCAGTACCAGCGCAAACGTAGCAGGTGAATTCTTCTCTGTGCTTTGCGAGAAGAAGAAAGGCTCGGCAGCATACCGGAAGGCCTGAATAACCAGCGACATAAAAATGCTGACCTTGTAGCAGGCGCCGTAAATACCCACGGCCGCCAGGCTACTCAGGCCGGGGTAGAAGCCAGCCGGCAGCCACTTCGGCAGCAGAATGCGGTCGAGCGTTTCGTTCACCATGCCCGCTAGGCCCATTAGCATCAGCGGCAAAGCGTAGGCCAGCAGCGGCTGCAAAAATGGCAACCGAGGCCACTGAAACCGGAAATCGCGCAGCTGCGGCAGCAGTAGCACCAAGGTACAAGCCGACGCCAGCAAATTGGCCAAGAATACATAGCCTACCCCCAAGCTAGGGTTATAAATAGCTTGGACGAGTGGCCGCAACCCCACCAGCCAACTGTTCGCGCTGCTATGCAACACCGCGGGACACAGCACTATAAACAATAAGTTGAGCCCCATCGTCAGCCCAATATTGGCCAGCCGGACGGTGGCAAAGCGGCGGGCTTTGTTTTCGAGCCGCAGCCGGGCAAAAGGCAAGGCCGCTATCGCATCGCAGGCCAGCGTGAGCACCATCCATTCGGCAAACTGCTCGTGCCCCGGTGGTATGCCCAAAGACGCCAGCAGCGGCCGAGCCAGCAGTATGAGCAGCACCGCCATACCAGTACTGCTCAGCAGCAACAAACTCACAATGCGGTTGTAAGTCTGGCGCCGGTCGACGCCAGGCTGGCTAGAGAATCGGAAAAAAGTAGTTTCCAAGCCGTATGTGAATACGACGTTTAGAAAGGAAACGTACGCATACAAGCCCGTTACAATTCCAAAGTCGGCAGCCGCAAAATAAGTGGTGTAAATGGGTGTCAATAACGTGTTTAACACGCGCCCCACGATGCTGCTAACTCCGTAAATGGCCGTTTGTGAGGCCAGCTTTTTCGCAATACTCATTCTCTGGAACGAGGAATGAAGCAGCAAGTAGGAAGCAGCACTTGGGTGCCTCCTACTCGCTGCTTCATTCCTCATTTAAAAATTAATTTCCCTTAAAT
>CALMOO010000072.1:964-3631 GCA_937871705.1 uncultured Hymenobacter sp. | reverse complement strand
GGCCGAGGTGCTGTCGGTGAAGGACGGCTACCGCCAGAACCACATTCCGGTTGATGCCATCGTGCAGGACTGGTACTACTGGGAGCCCCTCCCCATCGGCTCGCACATCATGAACCCCACGCGCTACCCCGACCCCAAGGCCATGGTGAGCGAGTTGCACAAAGCCAACATGCACGCTATGATTTCGATATGGCCGGTGTTTGGCAAAAACACGCCCAACTACGACGCCATGGACAAGGCGGGCAACCTGACGAACATTACCTGGGACAACTTCGTCAGCAAAACCTTTGACACCTACTACGATGCGCACAGCCCCAAAGCGCGCGATATGTACTGGCAGCAGGCCCGCGATGGCCTCGTAAAAAAGTATGACTGGGATGCGTGGTGGGTAGACCAGTGCGAGCCCGACAACGGCGCCCTGCTCGACGAGCGCCGCAAAGCCGTATTCGCGGTGGGCAAGGGCATTGATTATTTCAATACCTACTCGCTCGAGCACACCAAGGGCCTCTACAAAGGCTGGCGCCAGGATATGCCGGGCAAGCGGGCGTATTTCCTGGTACGGCAGGCGTTTGCGGGGCAGCAGCGCAACGCTACCACGCTGTGGTCGTCGGATATTCTGACCACCTTCCGGGCTTTCAAGAGCCAGGTGCCGCAGGGCATCAATGCCTGCGTGTCGGGCATACCGTACTGGACGTCGGATATTGGCGGCTACCGCTCGAACACCGCGCCCGAGGGCATTCCGAACTGGGCCGACCCGCAGGGACGGGAACTGTTTACGCGTTGGTTCCAGTTCGGGGCGTTTTCGCCGATATTCCGCATTCATGGCAAGGGCGAGCGGGCGCTATTTTCCAATAACTGGGACGCGCCGACCAAGGCTATTTTGCTGAAATACGACCAGTTGCGCTACCGCTTGCTGCCCTATACCTACTCGCTGGCCGGGCGCGTCACGTCGGAGAACTACACCATTATGCGGGCGCTTACTTTCGACTTCCGCAAGGACGCCAACGTGTACGGCATCCCGGACCAGTACATGTTCGGCCCGGCGTTTTTGGTGAATCCCGTGACCGAGCAGCTCTACTCGGGCCCCAAGGCCACGACCCAGGCCGGCACCCGCAAAGTGTACTTACCGGCTGCCACCAAGTGGTATAACTTCTGGACCGGCGAGCTCACCAATGGCGGCCAAACGGTGCAAGCCGCCGCGCCCATCGACATCATGCCGCTCTACGTGCGGGCCGGCTCCATCATCCCGATGGGCCCTAACGTGGAGTACGCCACCCAGCCCACCACCGCACCCCTGGAGCTGCGCATCTATCCCGGCGCCGATGGCGAATTCACCTTCTACGAGGACGAAGGCGATAATTACAACTACGAAAAAGGCAACTCGGCCACCTTCAAATTCAAGTGGAACGACAAGCTGCGCCAGCTCACTATTTCGGACCGCAGTGGCAAGTTTCCGGGCATGCAAGCTAGCCGCTCGTTCAACGTAGTGCTCGTGAAGCCCGGCAACGGCGTGAACGTGGCGCCCGCCCCTAAGACAGATAAAACTGTGACCTACACTGGCGTGGCAACAACGGTGAAGCTCTAAGCTGCTGTAAATTCCCTACCCCCCTCCAAACAAGCAGGCAGGCTCGCTATAATACTTAGCGGGCCTGCTTGTTTAGAGGGGGGTAGGGCGTTGGGAAATGCTGGTCGTTTCTCCCTGCTTACTTCTCGACGTTGTACTTGCGCAGGTATTCGCGCACTTTCAGGCCCGATTCTTTCAGGTCTTCGTCTTTCCAAGGGCCGGTCGAGCTGGCCGTTTTCTTCAGAATGGAGCAGGTTTCGTCTTTGTCCGACACCGACCAGGTAATCCAGCTCAGGCCGCGGGCTTCCATCCAGTCGATGTATTCTTGCCAGGCCACGTAGTTGAGCGGCCCGTCGCCCGAGGCTTCCATGCCCGCCGACTCGGAGACGAAGATGGGCAGGCCGCTTTTCAGGGCTTCGTCGGTGCGGTCGCGGAGCGACTTCTGGTGCGTGGCCGCGTAGAAGTGCATGGTGTACATGAGGTTCTGCTGGCCCTTGATGGGGTCGGCGGCGGGCAGGTTCACGTCTTGGTCCCAGTGCGGCGAGCCGACGAGAATAACGTTGTCCGGGTCGTTTTGCCGAATGACGTTGATGACTTCCTCTGCGTAGGCTTTCACCTCGGGCCAGGTTTCCTGGTCGGGCTCGTTGTACAGCTCGTAAATGACGTTGGGCTGTTTGCCATATTTCTTCGACACTTCATTGAAGAATTCTTTGGCTTCCGCCAGGTTGATGTTGTGGCTGTGCCAATCGACGATGACGTAGATGTTGGCCTTGATGGCGCCATCAATCACCGCGTAGATTTTCTCTTTCGAGAACGTGGGGTCTTTCTTGTAGCACCGCTCGCCCACCTCGATGCCCATGGCCGCCCGCACCACATTGCAGTTAAAATCGTCCTTCAGCCACGCCACGCTCTGCTCGTTATAGAACCGCGGCCACAAGCTGTGCCAGCCATAGCTAAGCCCCCGAAGCGACACTTTCTGGCCGTTTTTATCAACGAGTTGCGTGCCTTTCACGCTGAGCTGCCCGTGGTTGCTGACGAATTTAACCTTGCGGCCAGCCGCTATTTCGCTGGGCGCACGAAGCCCCGGCGAAGCATTCCCAGCT
>CALMOO010000072.1:0-954 GCA_937871705.1 uncultured Hymenobacter sp. | reverse complement strand
GCGCGGTACCTGGCAGCAGCAAGGCACCAGCCAAGAACAGCGTGGCAAATCCCTCAAATTTTAGCATACAAGTTAATTTGCGATTGAAAAGCAGTGCCAAACCTCAGCGGCTAGCTGCTCACCGCCCTACCACCCTACGCTGCGGCAAGCACCTCCGCGTCGTTGTGGGCCGGCGAGTTTACGCGCGTCGTGATGACGTACTCCCGCATCAGGCTGGCATCGTAGGGAACGAGTAGTTGCTGGTGCGCCGAGGGGCCGAGGTCGTCGGAAAGCCAGGCGTGCTCGGCGTCGGGGCCGGGCAGGATGACGGGCATGCGGTTGTGCAGCTTGGCCATCAGCTCGTTAGGCTCGGTCGTAACGATGGTGAAAGTGGGGTGCAGCTCGCCGGTGGTTTTGTCGAGCCACTCGTCCCAGAGGCCGGCGAAGGCGAAGGGCTGCTCGTCTTTCAGCAAAATGCGGTGCGGAATCTTGCCCCGCTCGGTGGCCTGCCATTCGTAGAAGCTGTCGGCCAAGACCAGGCAGCGCTTGCGGGCAAGCAGCTGCCGGAAGCTGGGCTTCTCGACTAGCGTTTCGGCGCGGGCATTGATGGGCTTGGGGCCGCCGGCAGGGTCGCGGCTCCACGAGGGCACGAGGCCCCAGCTCACCAGTTGAATCTGGCCAGGCGCGGCGTTGGTGATGATGGGCAGCGCCTGCGAAGGCGCGGCGTTGAAGTTAGGAGCAGGGGTAGCGGCTTCTTTGGCGTCGAAGCGCTTCGCCAAAGCTGGCGCGGGAGAGATGACGGTGTAACGGCCACACATATCGCTGATTTAACGGATTAAACGGATTTCGCGGATACGCCGCTGGCGCGGCTGACTACGCGTAGTGGAGCTATACGGCAGTTTTGCCCCTAGGGCTACTGCAAAAAGGCCGCCCTTGCGTGGGCGGCCTTCTACATTAACTCTACTGCGCGTAGTC
>CALMOO010000071.1:1528-4479 GCA_937871705.1 uncultured Hymenobacter sp. | reverse complement strand
CCACGTCTTTCACGTGCACGAAGTCGCGTTGCTGCTGGCCATCCTCAAAAATCATGGGCGCGTTGCCGTTGAGCAAGCGCGAGGCAAAAATGGCCAGCACCCCCGTGTAGGGGTTCGACAGGGCCTGGCGCGTGCCGTACACGTTGAAAAAGCGCATCGCCACGGTCGGAATGTTGTAGGCGCGGCCCACCAGCAGGCACAGCCGTTCCTGGTCGTACTTCGACAGCGCATAAACCGAGGAGAGGCAGGGCAGCTTGGCTTCGGACGTCGGCACCGGCGTTAGGGCGTGGCCCAGTGCATCGGTCAGCTCCCAGGCGCCGGCTTTCAGCTGCTCCAGGCCGCGCTCCGACACGTTCACCAGCTCGCCGGCCACGTTGCGGCAATAGCCTTCACCGTAGATGCTCATCGAGCTGGCTACCAGCAGCTTCTGCACCGGGTTTTTGATGAGCGCCTCCAGCAGCACGGCCGTGCCCAGGTTGTTGACCTCGGTATAGTCCTTAATCTGGTACATGCTCTGCCCTACCCCCACCAAGGCCGCGAAGTGGAACACGGCATCGACGCCTTCCAGCGCCTGGGCCACGGCCTGTGAGTCGCGCACGTCGCCCACGAGCAGCTCCACGTCGTCGTGCAGGTAGTCGGGGCGCACGCAGCCGGGGCCGTGCACTTGCTCCGAAAGGTTGTCGAGGGCTCGCACTTCGTAGCCGTGGCCGAGCAGCTCATCCGCCAAGTGCGAGCCGATAAAGCCCGCGCCGCCGGTAATCAACACTTTTTTTATCATACGGGGGTCTGATTTAAGGAGAAAATGAGTGGCTGTAGAGGTCGAGTTAGGTAAGTACCTGCGAGGCTAGATAAGCTGACCGTGGGGGCCGCCGGGCGGTTGAAGATGAGCAGTTAGCGAGGGCCGCTGCCTTGAGCTACAAAGGCTAATTATTTAAGCTATAGCTCAGTTTAACAGCGCTCTATGAAAACGAATGTAGCATAGTACAACCCAAAATCACCTACTCTGGCCGCTACTTGCCGCCGACTGCAAAGGCGCCTGCCGCCCGGCATTTTCCTACCGTTTGGCAGCTACTGCCAACGCATTTTGTTTAGCAGCAATGTGCCTGCTGCTGCAGGGCTGAGCTTAGCGCAGGACTTGCTGCGGAGGTAAACCCGCGGGGCTTTTTTGGCCGCTTCCAGCTTATTTTTAGGAGTAAGCCGGCGCCCGCTTTCGGTGGCCCGACCGGCAAAGCGCAGCCCGGCTGCCGGACTTTTGCGGCGGCGCGAACGCCAGGGCCGGCTGCCCTGAGAGCAGGGCGGCCGGGCTGGTGAGTCTACCTAAATGTATTGCTTGCGGCGAGCTCAGTCAGGTTTTTTATTCTGCGGCGAGGCGGGCGCGGTGGCGGGGCTGTTCAGGCCGATGTTTTGGGTTTGGGCCGGGTCGGGCTGGTCGGGGGCGCTACCCCCGTAGCCGCCGGTGAAGGGGTTCTGGTCGGCGTCGAACACGCGGTCGGTTAAGTCTTCGCGGCCGCCGCTGGTGCCCACGCCGCCGCGGTAGTTGCTTTGGTCGTAGGTGCGGTCTTCGTCGCCGTTGTAGCCGGCGCGGCCCATGCCTTCGCCGCGGCCCACGGCGCCGTACGTATCGCCAGGGCCACCCGCACCTTGCTGCCGCTGCTGGTCGAAGTCGGAGCCTTGCGGCGTGGCCGGGCCCGCGTCGTGGTCAGGCGAGGCATCGGCGTTGGCCATCACGGTAGACAGGTCATGCGCGTCGTCTGCGGGCGTGGTGGCCGGGCTTTGGTCGGCGCCGAGCTGGGCGGGGTCGGTGGCGCCAGCTTGGGCATCGTCGGGGTAGTTGGGGGTAGCCATAGCAGCAGAGCGGGGGTAGGCAGGCGAAGAAAAGAAAGTCAACTTTCATACTTTGCCCGGCCGGGAAAGTTGCGCGGTGCCAGCTCATTAACGCCACTGCTTGCGGGCGGCGGGCGCTTGGTTGGCGAGGTTGCCAGCGGCGGCCCGGCGCGGGGCCGCCGCCACGCCGAAGCACAGCGGCAGCCGCGGCCAACAGCCTTGTGGGTAGTGCCGAACTCGCCGCGCCGGCGCCACCTAATGCCGCCCGTCGGCGGCCACTTGTGAAGGCCAAAAACAGGCCTGCTGGCTCAACAAGGCAGGTATTTAGCAGGGCTGAGCTTACACTAAATAAAGGTGATTTTGTGGCAAACCACCCTGCTCAACCGTAGCAACCTTTTGCAAAACTGCCTAGTAGAGCCGGGTAATTCATCCCCTACCCCCCCTCCTGGCGGACATCATGGCTAAAGACATTTCCCTATCCGTTGCCCTCGTTACGGGTGCTGCCAGCGGCATAAGCCAGGAGCTGGCCTACCTGCTGGCCCAAGACCGGTACCAGCTGATTTTGGTAGATAAAGACCCCGATGGGCTGCAAGCTTTTGCCAACCACTTGCAGCAGGTGTACGGCCTGGCGCCGACGCTGATTGCGCAGGACCTGACCACCGCTGGCGCGGCCCAGCGGATATATGCGCTGGTGCAGGAGCAAGGCCTGGAAGTGGATATTCTGATAAATGACGCGGGCTTTGGCTTGGCGGGCGAGTTCTTGGAAACCAGCCTAGCGCGCCACGTGGCCATGGTCAATACCAACGTCGCGAGCCTGATGGAATTGACTTACTACTTCGGGCGCGACATGGTGGAGCGTGGCCGGGGGCGCATTTTGCAGCTGGCTTCGCTGGCGGCCTTTCAGCCTTCGCCCAACTTTGCCGTGTACAGCGCCACCAAGGCTTTCGTGCTGCGCTTTGCCGAGGCACTGGCCGAAGAGCTGAAGGGCACGGGCGTGATGCTGACTACGCTGTGCCCCAGTGCTATCGACACCAACTTCTTCTCGGCCTCCAACGCGGCAGATACCCAGGAGGGCCAGGCCCGCAAAGCCGACCTCAAGCGAGTGGCCCAGGACGGCTACGACGCCC
>CALMOO010000071.1:0-1518 GCA_937871705.1 uncultured Hymenobacter sp. | reverse complement strand
ATAAACGGCGATGTGCGCGCTATTTCAGGCCTGAGCAACGAGCTACTGGTTGGTATGGCCAACAGCTTACCCGACCCCTGGCTGACGACTATTATCAGGTCGCAGTTTGCCAAGCAGGATTAGCCCCCTACCCCCCCGGCTGGCCACAACCCGCCGCCCCGATAATAGGTATGCTGCAAGCTGCTGCGCGCGGTGCCAACGGCCTACCCCCCTACTTTCATGCACTTCACCATTGAGCAAATTTTGCGCGGGGATGTTCCTTCCGCGGGGCAGCCGCCGCCCGTAGCCGGCGCGAGTCTGCGGCCCGTGCACCTGCGCGTAAATGGCCAGGACTACCACCTGCAGCTGGAGCCGCGCGTGAGCCTGCTCGATGCGCTGCGCGAGTTTATGGGCCTGACGGGCACCAAGAAGGGCTGCAACCAAGGCGCCTGTGGGGCGTGCACGGTTTTGGTCAACGGCGAGCGCATCAACTCGTGCCTCACGCTAGCTATTATGCATGAAGGACAAGATATTACGACCATCGAAGGCCTAGGAACGCCCGACGAGCTGCACCCGCTGCAGGCAGCGTTTATTGAGCATGATGGCTTTCAGTGCGGCTACTGCACGCCAGGCCAGATTTGCTCAGCAGTGGCCATGCTGCGCGAGGTGGCGCAGGGCGACGCCAGCAGCGCGACCACTGACCTGACGGCGACCAAAATCGAGCTGACCGACGAGGAGCTGCGCGAGCGCATGTGCGGCAACGTGTGCCGCTGCGGGGCCTACCTCGGCATTCTGAACGCTATCCGGGAAGTGCACGCGCAACCACAAACCGAGCAGTCGCGATGAGAGATTTTACTTACACCCGCGCCACAGACGCCAGCGCTGCCGTGAGCGCCGTGGTGGCCAATCCCGAAGCCAAGTTTATTGGCGGCGGCACCAACCTCGTGGATTTGATGCGTGAGGAAGTGGAGCGGCCCAGCGAGGTGGTTGACATTAACGGCCTGCCTTTCAGCCAGATTGAAGAATTGCCCGATGGCGGTCTGCGCCTCGGCGCGCTGGCCCGCAACAGCCACACCGCCAACCACCCACTAGTGCGAGCCCGCTACCCCGTGTTGGCGCAGGCGCTGCTGAGCGCGGCCTCGCCGCAGCTGCGCAACCTGGCCACCAACGGCGGCAACCTGCTGCAACGCACCCGCTGCTACTATTTCTACGACGTGACGGCGCCCTGCAACAAGCGCCTGCCCGGCTCGGGCTGCGCGGCGATTGGGGGCTACAACCGCATTCATGCCATTCTGGGCCAGAGCGACAGCTGCATTGCTACCCACCCTTCCGACATGGCCGTGGCCCTGGCTGCCCTCGATGCCGTGGTGCAGGTGCAAGGGCCCGGCGGCCCGCGCAGCATCAAGCTTGCGGAGTTTCACCGGCTACCCGGCGACACACCCGAGCGCGACACTAACCTAGGCCAAGATGAACTGATTACGGCCATTGACTTGCCGGCCCTACCCCCCTCTTTGGCCCGCAACTCGCTGTACCTGAAGG
>CALMOO010000070.1:12972-17604 GCA_937871705.1 uncultured Hymenobacter sp. | reverse complement strand
GGGAGGGGGAACTAGCTCTAGCTTTAGATTATTATCAGCATTTAATATCAAGGAGTTAGGAGAAGGACTAGAGCTAGTTCCCCCTCCCCCGAAGGGGAGGGGGCTAGGGGGTGGGGCTGGCCACGTCGAGCTCCTCTTCACCCACAACGACGCGCCTGCCCGCCGCTATGCCCCTACCCCCGGCCACTACCTCGACGAGCCCCTACCGGGCTACCTGGCTGAGGCGGTGCTCGACTACAACGAAAGCACCTGCTACCTAGCCTTGCAGTTGGTGGAGCAAGCCCTGGCCGATGGCTACCAGTTGCGCGAAGTAGCCGTGCTGTGCCGCACGCGCTGGCAGAGCCGGCTGGTGGCGAAATTTCTGAAGGAGAGAGACTTTCCAATTATCTCGGCCGATTCGCTGGCGTTGCAGTTTGCGGAGGTGGTGAACTTGCTAGTGGCCATCATGCGGGTGCTGCATCAGAGTGGCGACACGCTGGCACGGGCCGAAGCGCTGCTGCTCATCGACAAGGTGGTGCGGCGCCTACCCCCTACCCCGGCGCGGGCGCGGCACATTGCCCAGGTGGCGAACGACAAGGAGAGCGGCAAGCCATTTTTTGATGAGCTGCGCAGCCTGGGCTTCGATGTGGACGAGCACAAAACGGGCAACCTCGGGCTGTATGAGCTGACCGAGCGGCTGATTGGCACTTTCGGGCTGTTGGGGGCAAATGCGGAGAGCGACTACCTATTTCGGTTTTTGGATTTGACCTTGGAGTTCAGCTTGAAATTTGGTAATAACCTTGGGGGCTTTCTCACGCATTGGGACGAGCGCAAGGGCTCGCTGAGCATTAACGCGCCGGGCGGCGCCAATGCCATTACCATTACTACCGTGCACAAGGCCAAGGGTTTGGCGTATGGCATCGTCATTGTGCCGTTTGCCGACTGGACGCTGGTGCCGCGCGTCGATACCATGCTTTGGGGCCGCCTCGAAGCCGCCGAAAAGCCACTGCCCACGCTGCCCGACGTGGCCGTGGTGCGCCTCAACAAAACTCTGGCCCACACGCCGCTGGCCGCGCAAGACACCGAGGAGCGTGAAAAAACGCTGCTAGACGGCTTAAATACGCTTTACGTGGCGTTTACTAGGCCCCGGCACCGGCTCTACATCATCAGCAAAACGCCGGCCGAGGCGAAAAAAACAACCGGCGAATTGCCGCTCAGCACCGATGTAGCAACCGCCCTACCCCCCGCTCGCGACGTGGCCGACCTGCTCAGCGGCTACCTGCGCCAGCTGGGCCGCTGGCAGGAAGACACGACCAGCTTCGTACTCAGCCAGGGCACGGTGGCCGATGGGCAGACTTCTAACGCGAAGCTCTCAACCCCTACTTTTCCCCTGACCAACCTATCGTCTACGCCCTGGCCCGAGCGCCTGAAGCTGCGCCGCCACGCCACCACGGTGTTTGATTTTGATGAGCAGGAAAAGCTGGGCGAACTGAACCGCAAGCTGCACTACGCGCTACGCCGCCTGCTATCGGCGCAAGACTTGGGCCGCTCGCTGCGGCAGCTGGTGGCCGAAGGTATCATCAACCAAAAGGAACGACCGGAGCTGGAAGCTGGCTTAACCAAGCTGCTCCAAGACCCGCGCCTAGCACCTTATTTCGCCGAAGACCTAGCCGTGGAAACGGAGCGCGAAATCTTGGTGGGCGGCCACACGCACCGCGCCTACAAGCCCGACCGCATTGTGTTCGGTGAAGGTGCCAGCCGCGCCAAGCAGACGGTAACTATGCTGGATTTTAAGCTGCCGCCGCCGCAGGACATTCATAAGATTCGGCTGCGGGAGTATGGGCGGCTGTTCCGGGAGTTGGGGTACAGCGACGTGCGCGGGATAATTTATTATTTCGGGTCTGGAGAGGTGGTAAGCATTTGATATATAATGGCGTAATCCTTTAATCTTTGGTAGCGTACTCGCTGTGGCTCTACAGTGTCGATATACAAGGCCACCCGGCCATTTTGGGAGAAATGCACTCGCTTTAGCTCGTGAGCCTGCTTAGGTGGTGTAAAACGAGTAAGCTTCTTGAACGGCACTTGCGTGACGCTGTCAGAATGCGTTTTGGAAATGAGCACTAGCTTACTGTCAGTTTCAAGAAAATAATAGGTGTGCGTAGACTTCATGAATGTGCGAGGTAGTTCTGTGCTCAACTCAGAAACTGGAGTCAGATTAAACTTGCGCAAAACCCGCCCACTGGTGCTCATAACGTAAGCCGTAGGCAATCGCTGTTGCGCAGGGTTAGCAACAAAATCAACTTCGCTAAGTCGCACAGCGTGAAGGTATAGGTGCCCGCGTGGCCACGTACCCGGTGCGCCTGCCATGCCGTATCACTGGGCGCAGCAAAGGCTGGGCCCACCGCCGCGGCAGGAGTATAGTCAGGCGGACGGGTTGAGTCAGCTACTGCTTGAATTGTAAGCCGGTAGCGCCGCGTATTTAATTGAACAAGCGAATCCGCAACGAGGCTGCCGAAGTGATGAAGCGGACGAGTTTCATCAACAGTATCAGGCAACACCGCTACTAGTGGCGCCGGGCTTGATAGCACCGCCGAATGCACGGGCTGTTGCGTAGCTTCGCTAGCGGTTGAGGATGAATCGCAGCCAACGAGCAGGCCGCCCCCGAGCCCCGAGCAAGTAACGCCGAAACGCATGAAATCAAGATTATTAAGACTTGGCAAGCTAACGGCTGGCTTAATCTCGAACGTAAAAAAACCCCACCAGCTGGCTACTGATGAGGCTCTTTGCTACGGCGGCTTGGCCGTTTAGGAAGGGGTAGGCACCGACGCGGCTGCTTCCTGGTTCTGGTCTTTGCTTAGCAATGTTTTGATAGCCCTCACTGCTTCCGGCACAGCCAACACCGCTGTAGCAGTGGCAGCAACCGTAGAGGCCTGGCAATAAAAACAGAGCTTTTTGTTTTCTTGCCACTCCTCAATGCCCAGCTGCACGTTGGTAACTAAGTCGATAAGCGTTTTGCCGAGCAGCGCGATGGGCAGCCAAGGCTGCTGAGTAGCGCGCTCCTGACCACCGGCAGCAGCCAGCGTAGCTGTGATACCGGCCGTGATAATCATGGCGGGGGCATCGGGCATTTGGAGGCGCTTGTAGGCGTAGTCGGAGGCATCGACCTTGTCAGAATCGAAGATGGCCAAGGGCGGGTCGGGCAGGTGCGGGATGATGCCGGTTTGGTAAAGCGTCACGATTTGGCCAGCCACGGCGGTCACGAATGAGAGGCCGATAATCCAGCGGCGACGCGTCAGGTCGGGGCTTTGGCCAAGGCGTAGCTGACGGGAGAGTTCGGCGGGGGGTAGGGCGGACATTAGGCAGAGGCTAATTAAGTATCTTTGGTACGCCGGGGCGTAGTGACAGGTTGTGAGAACGAGCGCGTACCGAAGTGCCAATTTGCGCAACACCTACCCCCTCCCACTCGTCTATACCTGAGCGGCTGCTCTCAGTGCCGCTTTTATTCTTGCTGATGCTTTCCAACCGACTTGTTACCTGGCCGCGCCTCGCGCTGGCTACTACCTTCCTGCTTCCCGCCACGGCGGCCACAGCCCAAACTACTACGCCCGCCGCGGCTCCCAGCGTGGCTTCTTCGGCTGCCACAACGGCACCAGCTAGCCCAACCGTAGCCGAAGCAGCCACGGCCCAGTGGTATCTGCGCGACCCACAACTCGACAAAACGCCCGGCACCGGCACTACGCGCGCCTACGCCGAGCTGCTGAAAGGCCGCACGCCCTCGCCCGTGGTGGTGGCCGTCATTGACTCAGGCATTGATACGGCGCACGTCGATTTGAAGCCGGTGCTGTGGCGCAATCCGCGGGAGATTCCGGGCAACGGCATTGACGACGATAAGAACGGCTACGTCGACGACGTGCACGGCTGGAACTTCCTCGGCGGTAAGGATGGGCGCAATATCTCGGTCGAAACGCTGGAAGTCACCCGTGTGGTGGCTAAGCTCGGGCCGCGCTTCCAAGGTAAAACCCGCACGCAGGTAAAACCTACCGAACGAGCTGATTTTGACACCTATACGAAAGCCAAGAAGGTCTACGATGCGCGCCGCAAGGAGCTGACCGAGCAGGTGCAGCAGGCTGGCGAAGTAAGCGCGCCGCTGACTTCGCTCACCGACGCCCTTAAGCAAAAGCTGGGCGTGACGAAGCTCGACACGGCCACCATGCGCCGGGCGGCGGGCGAGGTCTCGGACCCCGACCTGCGCAACATGGTGACGGTACTATACCAGGACATGCGCAACGGCGGCATCCCCGACACCGACGCGCTACTGGCTGAGCTTGACTCGGAGCTGAAAGACCAGCGCGAACAGCTGAACTATAGCCTGAATACCAAGTTTAACGCCCGCGCCGACATTGTGAAGGACAACCCCGACGATGTAACGCAGCGCAACTACGGCAACAACGACGTGATGGGCCCCGATGCCTTGCACGGCACCCATGTGGCGGGCATTATTGCAGCGGTGCGCGACAACAACCTTGGTATCCAGGGCATCGCCGCTTCGCCGGTGCGCATTATGAGCGTGCGCACGGTGCCCAACGGCGACGAGCGCGATAAGGACGTGGCCAACGCCATTCGCTACGCGGTCGATAACGGCGCGCAGATTAT
>CALMOO010000070.1:12574-12962 GCA_937871705.1 uncultured Hymenobacter sp. | reverse complement strand
CAGATTATCAATATGAGCTTTGGCAAAGAATTTTCGCCCCAGCGCTCAGCCGTGGAAGCCGCTTATAAATACGCCGAAGCGAAAGGGGTGCTGCTGGTGCATGCCGCTGGCAACGAAGATGATAACCTGGACGTGACGCCGCACTACCCGGCTTCGTTTTATATGAACGGCTCGACGCCTACCAACCTGCTGACGGTGGGCGCCTCGGGCCCGCAAGACGATGAGCACCTGCCGGCCGAGTTCTCGAACTACTCTAAGCGCCAGGTCGACGTGTTTGCGCCCGGCGTGGGTATTTTTTCGACCTTGCCCGGCAACAAGTATGGCTCGGAAAGCGGCACCAGCATGGCCTCGCCCGTGACGGCGGGGGGAGCGGCGGTGCTTAAATCCT
>CALMOO010000070.1:0-12564 GCA_937871705.1 uncultured Hymenobacter sp. | reverse complement strand
AAGCGCATTATCCGGGAGTCGGCGCAGGTGCACCACACCCTGGTGCTCGTGCCCGGCGAGAAGGGCAAAAAGGCTGATTTTGCGACTCTTTCAACCACCGGCGGCATCGTCGATTTGTACGCAGCCCTGCAGCTGGCAGCCCAAACCGAAACCACCAAGAAGCCTTAGCCTAGGCCTGGCATTGCACAAGGGGGTAGGGCCGCAACTGGTTGTGGCCCTACCCCCTTACTTTTTTGGAAGCTAGCCGGGCAACTGCAGAATAGTATTTTTTGCGTAATCTTGGTTATGCTTGCTCAATTTTCTGTCTTGGAGCGCCTGCGGCGACTTCGGGCTAAGGCCACGGCCCAGCAAGCGGCGGCTGTTGCTGCCGTAGCTGGCCATCCCGCCCTGGCCGATGCGCACTTGGCCACCCCGCGCCACCCCGAGGAGTCGCAGCTGCGGCGGCGAGCCACGAGCCTGATGTACTTGGTGGCAGGAGTATTTTCGGCAGCCCTTGGCTTAGAGTCGTTTATTCTGCCCAATGGCCTGTTCGACGGCGGCGTAACGGGCATTTCGCTGCTAGCCGCCCGGTTTACGCACATGCCGCAGTCGGTGTCCGTGTTTCTGGTGGTGTTCAACCTGCCCTTTATCTGGCTGGGCTACGAGCAACTGGGCAAAGGCTTTGCGCTCCGGGCGCTGGCGGCTATCCTGGCCCTCGCGGGAGTGCTGCTGGTGGTGCACTTTCCGGTTATTACCCAGGATAAAATCCTAGGCGCGGGCATTGGCTTGGCCATGCGCGGCGGCGGCGTGCTCGATGGCACCGAAATCCTAGCCGTGTACCTCAGCCGCAAAGCCAGCCTGAGCGTAGGTGATTTTGTACTGGGCCTTAATATTTTAATATTTATTGTGGTAGCCCTCGTGCTGTCGGTCCAAACGGCGCTGTACTCTATTCTCACGTACCTGGCCGCTTCCAAAACCATTGAGTTTGTGGTTAATGGCATTGAGGAATACACGGGCGTCACCATCATTTCGGAGCACAGCGATGCCATTCGGCGCATCCTCACCGAGCGCCTGGGCCGGGGCGTCACGGTGTATGCCGGACACCGCGGCTTTGGCTCGCACGGCGAACAGCCCAGCCCCATCGACATCGTATTTACGGTGGTGACGCGCCTGGAAGTAGGTCAGGTTACGACCGAAGTTAACCTACTCGATCCCAAGGCGTTCATCATCATGCACAGCGTAAACGACGCCAAGGGCGGCATGGTAAAAAAGCGGGCGCTGCATTAAAAGAAGCCGTTAATCTTGAATTGGGCCGGCCGTCATCATTCCTGCTCAAGCTCACTTCATAATTTTTAACTCCTACTTTATACCTCTCAACTCCTAACTCCTCCCGACCTTTGTGGGCATGTCCGTTTTCCAAGCTTCGCCTACCCTCACTGGTTTATTTATTTACCCTGTTAAGTCACTGGGAGGCATTAGCTTGCCAGCGGCCGAGCTTACCCCTCAGGGCTTGCGCCACGACCGCCGCTGGCTAATAGTGGATGCCGAAAACCGCTTCCTGACCCAGCGCGAGCACGCCGAGATGGCGCTGCTGGCCGTTGAGCCCGCCTACAATGGCTTTTTGCTGCGCCACCGCCAGCGGCCCGATTTGCTGCCGCTGCACGTGCCGTTTGAGGCCACGCCCGAGCGCACGCTGTTCGTGACTATCTGGGATGATATGGTGTTTGCCTGGCGCGGTGCCCCGGAGGCCGACGCGTGGCTGAGCGAGGCGCTGGGCCGCGAGTGCAAGCTGGTGTACATGTCGGACATGGTGCGCCGCGACGTCGAACCTGATAAGCCCGAGCTGAACCCGGCCGGCACGCTCGTGAGCTTCGCTGATGGCTACCCCTACCTGCTGGCCACTGAAGAGTCGCTGGCCAAGCTCAACGAGCAGCTGGCCGAGCCCGTGCCCATGGACCGCTTCCGGCCCAACCTGGTAGTGAGCGGCGTAGCCGCTGACGCCGAAATGCACTGGGGCGAGTTCCGGATTGCGGGCCAGCCCTTTCGGGCGGTGCGCGGCTGTGGGCGGTGCGTTGTCACAACCATAGACCAGGCCACGGCCGAGAAAAACCCCGGCGGCGAGCCCCTGCGCACGCTGGCTACCTACCGCAAGCAGGGTAGCAAAGTGCTTTTTGGCCAGAACGTAACGGGCCCAATGAAAGGCCGGGTGCAAGTGGGCGACGCTTTGGAAATTATGAATTTCTAACTCGCCCATGGACCTGGCCTTCATCCTGGATTTCTTGCAGCGCCTGGCGGCGAATAACAACACGGCTTGGATGCAAGAGCACCGCGCCGAGTACCTGCGAGCCCGCGACGCCTTTGCCGGGCTGGTAGCTGAAGTGCTGCGACTTGCCACGCCGGCTGTACCCGAGCTGGCCGGTCTCACGCCAGCGCAGGCTATGTTTCGGCTGCACAAAAACGACCGCAGCCAGCAAGACCCGGAGCCTTACAAGCGCCGCCTTGGGGCGGGGCTAGTGCCGGGCGGGCGGCATGCGCTGCAGGCGGGCTACTTTCTGGCCCTTATGCCGGGGGGTGGCTCGTGGCTGCGGGCCGGGCGGTTTAGCCCTACCCCTGCCGAGCTGGCGGCTATTCGGCAGGAAATCCACTACAGCAGCGCCGAGTTTCACCGCTGCCTGGCGGCGCCTGCACTGCGGCAGCATTTCCCCAACGGCCTCGATATGAGCGTGGCGCAGCTCACGCGCCCGCCCCGCGGCTACCTCGCCACCGACCCCGATTTGCCCTGGCTTAAGCTCAAGAGCTACGGCGTGGTGCACCTTTTTGCGGATGAGGAAGTGCTGGCACCTGATTTTATTGGGCGCGTAGTGGCGGGCATGCAGGCGGCCCGGCCCTGGGTAACGTTCCTCAATCAGGCCTTGAACAGTGCGGCTTAGCAACGGTGCGGCCCTACCTCCGTTAGCCAGCCTGGCAGGAGGAGGTAGAGCCGCATATCAGTCTTACTTAGGATGGCGTCTTATTAAAATAAGCCAAACAGCTTGCCGTTGATGCGCTCGATGATGTCGCCCAGGTCTTCGGGCCGGCGCACGTAGTCCAGTTCATTCACGTCGATGATGAGCAGCTTGCCGTGCTTGTAATTGGCAATCCACTGGTCGTAGTGCTCGTTGAGGTTTTTGAGGTATTCGATGCTAATGGAGCTTTCGTAATTGCGGCCCCGCTTCTCAATCTGGCCGATGAGCTTGGGCAGGTCGGCGCGCAGGTAGAGCAGCAGGTCGGGCGGATTGACGAGGCTTATCAGGCTTTCAAACAGGGCATAATAGTTGGCGTAGTCGCGCTCGGCCAGCAGGCCCGACTGGTGCAGATTGGCCGCGAAGATGTGCGCATCTTCGTAGATGGTGCGGTCCTGAATCACGCTTTTGCCCTGCTGCACCCGCTCCTTTATATGCTGGGTTTGGCGAAAGCGGCTATTGAGGAAATACACCTGCAAATGGAACGCCCAGCGCGGCATGTCGCCGTAAAAATCTTTGAGGTAGGGGTTGTCATCTACTTCTTCCAGAAATACTTCCCAACGAAAATGCTGGGCCAGCTTATGAGCCAGGGTAGTTTTGCCGGCTCCGATGTTGCCGACGATGGCAATGTGCATGACGCGGGGTGGTATTAATTAATCAGAAAGCGAACCCCAAAGGTAGGGCCGCCCGGCGGGTGCAGGCGAGCGGCCCGCTCAGGTGCTGCGCTAATGCAGAGTTTATTTTGCACTTTTATAAGCGTAGCGCGTTTTCCCTACCCCCCGCTCCCATGCCAACAGAAATAACTGCGCCCGCGGAACACCTGCTCGACTTGTCCGATGCCCACGGGGCCTTGCTGGTCGATTTTGACTTTTTTGCGGCGCAGCAAGTGCTGCGCGTGCGCTGGCACGGCCACCTCACCACGGCTAGCGTGGTGCAGGGCACGCAGGCCGGGGCCAGCCTGCGGCAAGATGGCCACGCGCCACAGCGCTTACTCATCGATGCCAGCCAGGCCTCGGGCGACTGGCGCGAAGCCATGCCCTGGCTGCAGTATGAGTGGCTGCCGCAGGTAGTGGCCCGTGGCCTGCGGGCCATTGCGTACGTGCACTCGCCCGACCCAACGAGCATGTTCAGCAGCCACGAGTTTGTGGTGGGTATGCGCCGGCTGGTGCCGCTGGGTGTTTTCCGCACCCCCCTAGCGGCGTGGCAGTGGCTGGTGCGGCGTGGCTAAGCTACTTGATGTTGACGTTGGCGTCGTCGAGCTTTTGGTTGACGCGCCGGGCACTTTCATAGGTCCGAAACTCGGCTTGCAGGCTGCGCACGCGCAGGCGGTCTTCCATGGGTAGGTCGAGGCGCACGGCTTCGTAGCGGGCATTGAGGCGGGAGAGGGTGGCGCTGGCATCGGTCCAGTCGCGGTCGGTCCACTTGCGGCGCTGCTCGCGGGTAGCGTCGATAAAGTGGCTGTAGAGCTCGGGCATCTGGGCGGCCGTAACGCGGCTCAATTCCACATTTTCATGAATCATACGCGACAAGCCCGGGTCGGCGGCGCCGGTGCTGGCGCTGGCAGCCGAGCCGGCTTGGGCCGCGGTGCGCGGCACCGAGGCATGCGGCCTACCCCCTACCAGGTCGCCGCGGTGCAGCAAGCTATCCTGGGCCGAGCGCTGGGCACAAGCAGCGAATGGCAGCGCGGCAAGCAGCAGCGCAGCTAAAGCCAGGCGGGTATCAGAAGCAACGGTTTTTGGCAAGAAAGTCATGGGGCAAACGAGATGTGAAAGAGTAGCTAATGCGGCTGGCCCTACCAAGTTGCGAGCCAGTCTGCCTTACCCTAACGTCTGGGCGGGGCATTGCGTATGCCGGACAAGGTGTAAAAGTCCAGTTTATCGCCGACATTCGCTTAGTTTTTATCGTTTATGTCCTCATCTGCCCCCGCCGCTCCGGCCGCTCCTCTGCACATTCAGCCTGCCACCGAGCAGGATATTCCCACGATTATTGAGCTGGCCGAGGCCACCTGGGAACCCACCTACCGCTTCATTATTTCGAAGGAGCAGCTGGAGTATATGTACCGCGTGATTTATACGCCGGCCTCGGTGCTGCGCCAGATGCGCGAGCAGCACCACGCCTTCCTGCTGGCCTACGTGGAGGGGCAGCCGAGCGGCTTTGCCTCGTATTCGGAGAAGCCCGAGGGCGTGTACCACTTAAATAAAATTTACGTCCTACCCTCCCACCAGGGCCAAGGCCTGGGCCAGCGCCTGGTGCAGGCCGTCGAAAACGCGGTGCGGGAAGTCGGTGGCCGCGCCCTGGAGTTGAACGTCAACCGTCACAATCCAGCCATTAACTTCTATGAGCGCCAGGGCTTTGCCCAGCACCGCGAGGAGGATATTCCGATTGGGCCGTACTGGATGAATGACTACGTGCTGCGCAAGGAATTGTAGCGGCTCGTAGCCCTGCGCGTAAGCTTCGCGTACTGACTTTACTTACCTTACTCAACCCAACCCGCGAAGCAGGTCTTCGCGCCACTCTCATGGCTACTAAACTGACTGTACTTTCCAACGGCTCGCTGCGCGTAGAAGGCGAAGAAATAGAACTGGTTGACGCCCAAGGCCAGCCTTACGGCCTGGGCGGCCGGCAGCGCATCAGCATTTGCCGCTGCGGCCTCAGCGCCCAAAAGCCTTTCTGCGACGGCTCGCACAAAGGGCATTTTGAGCACGACGCCACGGCGTTTGACTTGCCCGCACCGAAAGCGGTGTAATTTTTTGCTTGTACTTGCGAGCGTAACGAAGTGAAGCGCGGCAATCTTTTCTCTACAGTTGGTTAGTAATTCCAACGGTTAGGAAAGATTGTCGCGCTTCATTTCGTTACGCTCGTAAGGACAAACGGCTCTCTTGCCCTCGTCGGGTTATTGCCTCTAAGGTCAGCGAACGCGAAAAGGTCTTTTACTACACTGCGTTCAGGGTGTTAGGAAAGCCCCTACCCCTCTAGTTGCGTCACGAGCTGCACGTACTGCTGGCGGGCGGCATCTTTGCTGAGGCCGGCGAGCTGGTGCCAGGCGTCGTATTTGGCAATGGCTTTGAAGTCGAAACCTCCGGGGCGCGGGCCGGTAGCATCGCCCTCGGTGCCTTGCTTGTAGAGGGCATAAAGCTGGAGCAACACGCTGTTGGCGGGCTTGGCGGAGAGCTGCTGGGCGCGCTGGGCGGCGGCTTCGAATTCTTCTTGGGTGGTCATTCGTAAAAAAATTAAGCCTAAATAAACCGAAGCGTAAGCCGAAGCTTACGCCCACAAACGTAGGGCTTGGGCTGCGAATGAGGGGTAGCAGCCAGCCTAAACCAGCGCACCGGACGCAACATGCGGGCGCGCAAGCTACGTAAGCCGACTAGCTGCGTTCTTACGCAGGCCCTAGCATTTATCATGAAGCCAACTCCTTTCTCTACCGACTGCACCCCGCTGGTGAAGCTTTTTTTGCAGTATAAGTTAACCCTGGCCTTGGCCGAGAGCTGCACCTGCGGCCTGGTGGCCGCGCAGCTGGCTCCGGCCGAGGGCATCAGTGACGTGCTGCTGGGCTCGGTGGTGACGTACCACGCGCTGGCCAAGCAAAAACTACTCGGGGTGAGCGCCGACACCATCGAATTATACTCGGCCGAAAGCCAACAGACCACCAACGAAATGGCGATGGGCCTGCACCGCGACCTGCCCGAAGCCGACGTGTGCGTGGCCGTGACGGGCTTGTGCGGCCCTGGCCCCTCGGCCACGCCCGATAAGCCTGTGGGCACGGTGTTCGTGACGGTGCTCATCGACAAGCACGCCCACGAGTACCGCATTCAGCTTAAAGGCGACGCGAACAGCATGCGCCAGCAGGCCGCCGATTTTATTTACCAACAGCTGACCGAATTGCTCACCCGCCTCCAGCCCATGGTGAAGCCCGAAAAGCCCTGAAGCAGCTCCCTGCTAGCTAGTAACGAGGCCGGCTGTTATCTGAGGGAAAAGCGCCCTACCCCCCTGCGGCAGGCTAAACGCGCCGCTTGGCGGCATGGGCAGGCAGTACATTTCCGTGGTGCCTGCTACCTTGCCGCATGCCTCATGCTTTCTTTTCCTACCCCCGGGCTGCGCTGCTGAGCCTGCTAGCGCTGGCTGGCACCGAGCCTACGGCGGCGGTAGCTCAGCCCTTGCCAACCCAGTCCGCGACGGCTTCGGCGGCCGTTTTTAAGCCGCGCTACATTAAAAGCACCTTGCTGCGAGCCGCCCGCTGGCAGCTGGCCCACCCCAAGCACCCGCCCACCGACTGGACCAACGGGGCTTTTTACGCGGGGGTGTTTGCGGCTTACCAAACTACGCACGCTCGGCTGCTGCTCGACTCGCTGCTGGCTTTGGGCGAGCGCACGCGCTGGCAGCCCGGCCCGCGCTACGACCACGCCGACGACATTGCCATTTGCCAGACGTACCTGAACCTGTACCGGCTTAAGAAAGACCCGCGCATGCTGCAACCCACGCTGGCTGTGGTGGCCCGCCTGCGCCGCGAGCCGGGGCCCGAGGTGCAGGGACACGGCATAGCCTGGTGGTGGTGCGATGCGCTGTTTATGGGCCCGCC
Organism: uncultured Hymenobacter sp.; assembly: GCA_937871705.1. Lineage (GTDB taxonomy): Bacteria > Bacteroidota > Bacteroidia > Cytophagales > Hymenobacteraceae > Hymenobacter. Next base: position 5,004 of record CALMOO010000070.1, on the reverse strand, counting down.
GGTGCTGGCCAAACTGGGAGCTATTGAGCAGGACCCGAGCTACTTCACTTACGCCGATACGCTTTACCGGCAAACTTACCGGCGCTTGTTTGACCATGGCGAGCACCTGTTTGCCCGCGATGCTGGCTACCTCGTAAGCGCGAGCGGCGAGGGCAAGAAAGAAGCCAACGGCCAGAAGATATTTTGGTCCAGGGGCAATGGTTGGGTGATGGGCGGGCTGGTGCAAATTCTGCAAGAATTACCCGTAGACCACCCCAGCCGGCCTTTTTACACCCAGCTCTTTCAGGAAATGAGCGCCCGATTGGTACAGCTGCAGCAGCCTGATGGCCTGTGGCGTGCCAGCCTGCTCGACCCAGGCGCCTACCCCGGCGGCGAGGCCTCGGGCTCGGGCTTCGACTGCTTCGCGCTGGCTTGGGGCCTCAACCAGGGCCTGCTGGACAAAGCCCAATTCCGCCCGGCGGTGGAGCGCGCCTGGATGGCGCTGAATGGCCTAGTATCGGCAGAGGGCCGCGTGGGCTGGGTGCAGCCTATCGGGGCCGACCCACGCGGCGACTTTTCGGCCGATAGCTGGGAAGTGTACGGCACGGGCGCTTTCCTGCTGGCTGGCTCCGAGGTCATCAAGCTCAGGTAACGCGTGCTGGCGGCCGGCCCTACCCCCCTCTGCGGGCCAGCGCGCTGCCACGCGGCGGCTCAGCTGGGCTTTGCCGATTAGTTGCTTATCCTTGTCTGCCAGTTTTGATAAGGCGGGCTTGTTTCGACGAGCTACCTTATCACGGCTTACCATTTTTCCTACCCCCTCTCCTATGCGCATTGCTACTCGTACGCTCTTTGTAGTCGCCGCGCTGGGCCTGACCGGCCCGGCCGCTTTCGCTCAGAAAACCTACCTGCACTGCGGGCATCTGCTCGATGTGCGCAGCGGCCGCCTGCTAACTCAGCAAACCATCGTGGTTGAGCGCGACCGCATTGTGGCGGTGCAGGCGGGCTACACGGCCGCCCAAGGCGCCCAGGACAAGGTGATTAACCTGGAAAACCAAACCGTGCTGCCCGGCCTCATCGACTGCCACGTGCATTTGGAAAGCCAGCAGAGCCGCAGCTCGTTTACCGAGCAGTTTACCTTGGGGCCAGCCGATATTGCCTACCGGGCGCAGGGCTACGCGCTCACCACGCTGCGGGCCGGTTTTACGACGGTGCGCGACTGCGGCGGCTCGGGCGTGAACACGGCCCTGCGCAATGCCGTAAACCGCGGCCTGGTGCCGGGGCCGCGCATCTACTCGGCGGGTACGGCCATCTCGGCCACGGGCGGGCACATGGACGAATCTGACGGCTTGAGCGCCGAGATAATGGATAAAATGGGTCGTCCCACCAACATTGCCAACGGCCCCGACCAGTGCCGGCAGGCCGTGCGCGAACAGTTTAAGCGCGGCGCCGACCTCATCAAAATTGCCAGTACCGGCGGCGTGCTCGACCTCAGCCCCAATGCCAGCGGGCCACAGTATACGGAGGAAGAAATCCGCGCCGTCGTCGAAACTGCCCGCGACCTGGGCATGGCCGTCGCCTGCCACGCGCACGGCCCCGAGGGCATCAAGCGGGCGCTGCGGGCCGGCGTCACGAGCATCGACCACGGCTCGCTGATGGACGACGAGGGCATTGCCTTGTTTAAAAAGTCGAAGGCCTGGTACGTGCCCACACTCATTGCCGGCAAGTCGGTAGCCGACACGGCGCGCAAGCACCCCGGCTACTTTCCGGCCGTGGTGGCGGGCAAAGCCATCAGCATCGGCACCGTGATGCAGGGTACGTTTGGCCGCGCCTACAAGGCGGGCGTGCGCATTGCCTTCGGCACCGACGCGGGCGTGTATCGCCACGGCCAGAACGCCCTCGAATTTGGGTACATGACCGAGGCCGGCATGCCGCCACTCGAAGCCATTCGGGCCGCCACCCTCAACGCCGCGCAGCTCCTGAATGACACCGCCAACCTCGGCGCGCTGGAAGCCGGCAAGTTTGCCGACGTAGTAGCCGTGGAGGGCAACCCGCTACAAGACATCTCGGCGCTCACACGGCCGCGCTTTGTGATGAAGGCAGGGGTAGTATACCGGAGTAATGATTAGTGAAATAATGACTGATGGTTAGAGTGACTGGTGACTGGCGGGGAGAACGTCATGCTGACGACAGAAAGCATCCTGGCCGCTTCATCCACGCCGTTCAACGAAGCCAGTGCACTAGTCACCAGTCACTATTTCACCACTTCCACCTTCATGTGCACGTCGTCCACCGGCCATTTATCCTGTGGGTTGACGGGCACGTTGGAGATTTTTTCTACTACATCGAGGCCCTCGATTACTTCGCCAAAAACGGTGTAGGTGCCATCGAGCGAAGGCAAACCACCTTTGGTGGCGTAGGCCTTCAGCTGCGCCGGCGTGAGGGAGCGCCCGGCGGCCGCGCGGGCTTGGTCAGCGGTGTATTTCTGGCCCACCACAAAGTAGAAGTCCGTGTTGGAGGAGAGGTGCTGCGGGTTCTGCTCGTCGTCGTAGCGGGCCATACCCAGGGCGCCTTTCACGTGGAAGTGCACCGGCCTGATTTCGGGGGGTAGGCGGTAGCGTCCCAGCCGCATGGTGTGCCCCGTGCTCGTTTGCCCGCCCTGCACCGCGAAGCCCTTGACCACGCGGTTAAACACCGTTTCGTCGAACACACCACGCCGGGCCAGTAGCAGAAAGTTGGCCTTATGAATTGGCGTATCGTCATAAAGCTTTACCCGAATAGTGCCCAGACGCGTCTTAAACAGCACTTCCGACCCCGGATACTGCCGGCCATACGCCAGCAGCGCCGCCGGCGCCGTGCTGTCGGTAAGGGCCGAAATGTCGGGGCCGGGCGGCTTGGGCTTGGGCGGGGGGGTAGTAGCCGCGGGCTTGTCGGCAGGGCCGCAAGCGGCCAATAGGGCCAGGGTTAGCAACGGCGCGAGAGGTCGAAAGGTCATACAGGACGTTTAAAATCAAAGCAAAAACAACGTCATGCGCAGCTGGCGTCCGCTTATCGAAGCATTTTTACCACAAGAGTAAACCAATCAATACGCTTAGTCTGCGGCCAAGATGCTTCGACAAGCGGACGCCAGCTGCGCATGACGTTGTTTTGAGTTCTGCTACGGCTTGGTCTTAGTCTTTTCCGTGCCGGCGGCGCCTTTGGTTTTAATCTTCACTTTGGCGGGTGCGGTGGGTGCCTCAGTGGGCGTTTCGGCGGGGGTAGTAGGCTCGGGCGGCGGGGGGGGTAGGGCCTCGCCGGCGTCGGCCGCTTTCACTTCATCGGGAGCTTCTACTTTCTTCTCTTTGCGCTGAGCCAGCAGCTGCTGGTCTTGGGCCAGGGTGTTCGCTTTTAAGGCTTTGAGCTGCGAATCGAGCGAATCTTTTTCTGTTTTGCGCAGCTTGGGCGGGGTCATGAGCGGACCCAGGTCGGGGCGGCCGGCTTCTTGCCAAGCCGTGAGCCAGAACGACGCCACCATGGGCGCGGCGGTGCGCATCCGAAAATCGACCTGCCCGCCCACCAGCTTGTTGTAGGCATCGGCAAAGGCATCGGAGTAGCGACGCTGCGTTTTGCCAAAGCGGTGCGAATACGTGTACTTGGTTTGGGGCGTAAAGCCTTTGCTGGCCGTGGCTTCGAGGTCGAAGGTGGCCGACAAGAAGCCGTAGCTCTGCTGAATAACCTCCCAGATGGCATCGAGCGGATTCTTCAGCACCGACGCGGGTACGGCGTCAAATTTATAAGTCGTGATAAAGCGCTCGGGCAGCTGGCTTTCCCAGAGGCCGTGCAGGCCGGCCTGGTTAGTAAGCTGGCCGTCGTAGTTAACGGTGGTGTGCAGCGGCACGAAAGCGTCTTCGACGTAGTGCGCCAGCTCGGCCGAATACGTGATGATGGCCGCCGTGTCGCGCTCACTGAACGCCGACACCAACTTGTTCTTGGTTTCGATAACCGTCCACGGTACGGTGCCATACTTGTGCAGCGTGTCGGCCGAAAACTTATCGGCCGCCGCGTCGAAGGCGCGCGGCATCTTCGCAAATGGCTTTTCCTCGCTAAAGTGGTCCATGTCGATAAAGTGGCGCGTAGCCTCGGCGGGGTCTTTGGCGCGGCGTTCGTCGGGGGCCGTGCTCTTGCGCACCACCTCGGGCAGGTGCCGGAAGTAGAAGGCCTGCATGGAAGCCGGCAGCTCATAAACGGCTATCTGGGTGATGGCGCGGTGCCCAAAAAAGCCCCACGCGTGGGCCGCCGGCGCCAGCGGGCCCACCAGCGCAGCGGCCAGCCCAAGGCTAAGAACAAGTTTTTTCATGACAGGGGGTAGGAAGCGCGTAGGGCGCTCGCTCAAAAATAAGCAGGCGCGCCGTACCGCGAATTCACAGAATCGGCAGTACAGCAAAAAAGCCCGGCTAGTTAGCCGGGCTTTTCTAGTTAAGCTATCTCTGCACGAACTCACAGCGTTCGCGCTACCCCCTACCAGATGCGCGAACGGTCGGCCGTAGCGCGCACCATCTTGTTACCGTCTTTGCAGCCAAAGGCCTGGTAGAACTCAGGCATGTTCATGAGCGGGCCGTTGGTGCGGAACTGCTCGGGCGAGTGCGGGTCGGTTTGCACCTGCTGGCGCACATACTCGGGCCGCGCGTTGCCGCGCCAGATTTGGGCCCAGCCCAGGAAGAAGCGCTGCTCGGGCGTGAAACCGTCGATTTTCTGGCCACCCTTGGCCTGCTGCGTCTTCTGGAAAGCCTGGTGCGCAATAGTGAGGCCGCCAATGTCGGCCAGGTTTTCGCCCATCGTGAGCTTGCCATTCACGTGCACCGAGTCGAGGGGCGTGAAGGCGTCGTACTGCTTGCCCACCATATCAGCTTTGGCCATAAACTTGTCGCCGTCTTCCTTGGTCCACCAGTCGCGCAGGTTGCCCTTGGCATCCGAGCGGCGGCCCTGGTCGTCGAAGCCGTGGGTCATTTCGTGGCCAATCACGGCACCAATGCCACCGTAGTTCACCGC
>CALMOO010000069.1:28827-35844 GCA_937871705.1 uncultured Hymenobacter sp. | reverse complement strand
AGCTTATTCAGCAGATTGTCGGCCCCAAAAACGTAGCCATCTCGTCGGCCTTCGTGGGCATGACGCCCAGCTCCTACGGCACCTCCGCACTTTACGTCTTCAACGCCGGCCCGCACGAGGCCGACTTGCAAGTGAACCTAGCCGAGGACTACAAGGTCCAGAACCTGGATAACCTCAAGGACCAGATTCGCCAGGCCGTGCACCAGCACCTGCCCGACGTGCAGCTGAGCTACGAGCCCATCGAGCTGACCGACAAAATCATGAGTCAGGGCGCCCAGACTCCCATCGAAATCCTGGTCGGCGGCAAAAGCCTACAGGATGGCAAGGGCTACGCCGACAAGCTGGTGGCCCGGCTCAAGCAGATTTCCTATCTGCGCGACGTGCGCGTAAACCAGCCCCTGAGCTACCCCACCGTGCAGATTGACGTGGACCGCGAACGGGCCGCGCAGTTTGGCCTCACGCCCGACCAGATTGCCAAGTCGCTGGTGGCCGCCACCAGTAGCAGCCGCTTCACGGCCAAGAACCTGTGGCTTGACCAGAGCAAGGGCTTTGCCTACCAGGTGCAGGTGCAGCTGGCTTCGCAGGCCATGAAAAGCGAAGCGGATATACAAAACCTGCCCCTGGTGCCGGGCCAGGCGCGGCCCACGCTCGGCGACGTGGCGACCCTGCACACGGCCAACGTACCCGGCGAGTTCGACCGCATCGGCCCGCGCCGCATCGTGACCGTCTCGGCTAACATCGACCATAAGGACCTGGGCACCGCCACCCGCGACGTACAGAAAGCCATTAAAGCCGTAGGCGCGCCGCCCAAGGGCTCGGTGGTGCAGCTGCGTGGCTTGGCCCAACTGCTGACCGAAACCCTGAGCAGCCTGCAAACCGGCCTGGGCCTGGCCATCGTGGTGATTTTCCTACTGCTGGCCGCTAACTACCAGTCGCTCAAGGTCGCCGGGGTGGTGCTCGTGACGGTACCCGCCGTGCTAGCCGGCTCGCTGCTCTTGCTGCTGCTCACCGGCCAGACGCTGAATCTGCAATCGTACATGGGCGTCATCATGTCGGTGGGCGTGTCGGTGGCCAACGCCGTGCTCATCGTCACGAACGCCGAGAGCCTGCGCCTGCGCTACCGCGACGCTCTGGCCGCTGCCCGCCTGGCCGGCGCGGCTCGCCTGCGCCCCGTGCTGATGACGAGTATCGCGATGGTAGCCGGCATGCTGCCCATGGCTTCGGGCCTGGGCGAGAGTGGCGAACAGTCGGCGCCGCTGGGCCGGGCCGTGATTGGGGGCCTACTGGCCTCTACGGTAGCCGCGCTCTTCATTTTGCCGGTCGTGTTTGCCGCCGTGCAGCGCAAAACCACCTTCGTCTCCGTTTCGCTCGACCCCGACGACCCCGAGAGCGCCAACTTCGACGGCCACGAGGCCCCGGCCACCGAACACGCGCTACGCGAGCAGCCGGTGCTGGCGTAATCTTTCCCTAAAAACTTACTTTCCTGACATGATGAACTTCCCCGCTTTTTCCCGGCGCTGGCTTACCGGCCTGAGTTTCACGGCCGCCGTGGCCCTGGGCGGCTGCAACTCCTCCGATGCCGCCCAGGAAAGCCAATCGGCGGCTACGGAGCAAACAACAGCCGATGTGCGCTACGATGCCGTGCGCGTGACCGCGACCCAGCCGGCCCAGAGCCTGAGCCTGCCCGGCGAGCTGGACAGCTACTTCCAGACCGACCTCTTTCCCCGCGTGAGCAGCTACGTCAAGGCGCTGCACGCCGACATCGGCGACCACGTGCGGCAGGGTCAGGTGCTGGCTGAGCTGGACGCGCCCGAGCTGGCCGCCGCGCTGAGTGAGGCCCGCTCGAAGCAGAGCGTGGCCCAGGCCGGCTTTCAGGCCAGCCGGGGTACCTTCCGCCGCTTGCGTCAGACCGCCCGCACCGCCGGGGCCGTGTCGCCGCTGGCCCGCACCCAGGCCACCAGCGACAGCCTCAACGTGGTCGCGGCCCGCTCGCACTACCAGGCCGCTGCCCAGATGGCGGCCTACCTGCGCATCACGGCTCCCATGGCCGGCGTTATTACGGAGCGTAATGCCGCGCCGGGGGCCCTAGTAGGGCCGGGGGGTGGCCAGAGCGCCGTGCCGCTGTTCCGGCTCAAGCAGCTCAGCCGCCTGCGCCTGCGCGTGGCCGTGCCCGAGGCTTACGTGGGCGACATCCACGCCGGGGCGCCGGTGCAGGTCAACGTGCGCACCTTTCCGGGACAGCAGTTCACGGGTAAAATCGACCGGGTCGCGGGCAACGTCACGCCCGGCACCCGCGCGGAGACGGTAGAAATCGACATTAATAATCCCGGCGAAAAGCTCAAGCCCGGCATGTTTGCCTCCGCCAACATTCCCATTAAAGCGCCCAAAAGCAGCCTATTCGTACCAAAATCGGCCGTGGTCAGCACCGCCGAGCGCACCTACGTCATTCGGGTCGTGGGCGGCAAAACCGAGCTGGTGAACGTGCAGAAAGGCGACGAGAACGCCGGGCAGGTGCAGGTCTTCGGCGCGCTTAAGGACGGCGACGTGGTGCTGAAAGCCGGCAACGAGGAAATCGGCAAGGGCGAGCCCGTGCAGGTAGCGCTGGCCAGCCGCTAACTGCTGCCCGCCGCCGGCCCGCTCATCGGAGAGAATGGTTGTTAATTCATTGACTTTTAAATTATTTTCTAATGTACCCGCTGCCGCTGCCCTCTGGCTATGATGCCCGCGTGAGGCGCAGCCCAGCTGGTTTTGCCGGAGCTGGGCTCCTGCTCGTCGCTGGGGTATTACTAGGTCAGCCCTGCCGGGCGCAGGCCGTCGAGCAGTTGGTTCGCCCGCCCGGCATTCTCACCCTCACGGCCGGATTCGGCGCCCCGTATGGGTGCGGCCTGGACTACGGCAACCGGGTAATCAAAAATCTGGAAGCTACTATGGGCGCGGGCTTTGATTTTAGCGGCTTCAAAACCGGCATCGGGGCCCGGTACTACCTGTGGGGGACCCAAACGAAATTTGCCACGTTTGTAGGCGCTAACGTCATCTATTGCGCCGGGCGGGAATCCGTGACCCTCGTGACGCACGAAGACAACCTGTATTTTCAGGATGAAACGGCTGAAATTCGGATTCACCCCTGCGCCGTGGGCCGCTTGCGCGCCGGCCTGTACTGGCAGCCGGGCAAACGGCTGGGCCTCATGACGGCACTAGGCTACGGATTACTGCTGGGCTCCGACCCCGTGCAGTACCTGAACACGGCGACTCCTTCCGAGGGTATGAGAGCCGTTGTAGCGACGCGACGACCCAATAGCCCCGAGCTTTCCCTGGGTGTATTCCTGCGCCTGGAGCACTGAGCAAGGGGTTAAGACTGCGCCCTGCTCCCGTTGCGCCGGTCTTAATTTGCTCTTTAACAAAGGTATCCACTTAACCGGTGCCGCTGGTTAAGCAATACAGTAGAAAAGGCCCCGTACCCTTCGCTCCATGCCACCACCTATTTCGTCTCAAGACCCTCTTTCCCTCTCTGACCGGTTGGCGCTGCAACGCACCCGTCTGGCCAACGAGCGGACCTTGCTGACCTATGTGCGTACCAGTCTGGCGCTGGTGGGCTTTGGGCTGGCTTTGTTGCAATTTCACCCGGAGCGGGGTGGCCGGCTCGGCTACTCGGCCCTAGCCGTCGCGGCGGTAGTGCTGACGGTTGGCCTGCTGCGCTTTCGCACCCATCGCCGCCAGCTGGCCGATTGCGAAGCGCTGCCCAATTAAAGGGGTCTCACCAGAGTAGGGGTGTTAAGCGGCGCAGTTGCCCCGTTGGTCGACGAAGCAGCCAGGCACAAATCACGCAGAAATCTATTTGTGAGCGAGTTAGTCGAAAGGGCGAAAAGTGACTTTACTGGACCTGGCACTGCGCTTGCCTTGGAAAGGGCAGACGAGTTGCTCGTTTTTCCTTCCACCTTCTCCTGTCTCCTGTCATGAAAGCCTCCCTCTTTTCCTTCGTTGCCGCCGCTGCCTTGCTCGTTACTACTGCCGCTTCGGCCGCCCCATTTGACCATGACCGCGACCTGCGCCGCTTGTCGCCCCGCGAACGGGCTCGGGTAGAACAAGCCCAGCGCGAACGTGAACGCCAACAAGCCATCGAGCGCACCCGCTGGGAAGCCAAGCATCGCCACGACCGCGGCCCGGCTCGCTCTTACGGCCACCACTAGGCCCTTTGACCTTTGGTAACTGAAACAGCCCCGACCTGGTAGCAGGTCGGGGCTGTTTCAGTTGAAGCTAGTTAGTACCCATTGCCTACTCGGAACACCACCCTTCAGGCTTACTGCGGCGTTTATAACATTTATTAAACGGAGCTCTGATTGATGTTATGAGGGTGGCACTCTTAGGTGCTCTTTTTGGGGGCCACGAGGTCGTCAGACGATGGATTGTATTGGCCTTTTGTTAAGAAAAGCTCATAAACAGGCTAGCGTGGCATTCTAAGAACGTTGCTCTAAGCATGCCACGTGACTAGCGCTATCAAGCGTGCCTTTCGGAGTCAAAAGGCCACCAGTCTCCAGCTTAGACTGGCTTTTTTTGAGGGAAGCTTACAGGGAAGCGTACATCTTCTTCAGGGTTATTAGCCCGACGAGGCTTTTGATATCCGTGCCTCCTACATCAATCACCAGCAGCCCCCACTGGGCTTAGGTTTGGTCACGAGTAAGCCAAAGGTAAGTGTATTGGTTCTGATACCCAGTCTTGTAGCCGTCCCCAACGACTGTGTGACCAATTTACAAAACCCTACTTAGAAGGTCGTTTTCGTGTCAGTAACTTAAATGGCTTTTTTGCTATCTCTGACTTGCTTCTGTCTTAAGTTGTTTTGCTCTTTATCCAAGGAGTCCTTTTGGACTTTTGCTTTTTGGTCAAATACCATGCTTCGGTATTCGATGCTGAAACCAGAGAGGAGTTCGTAGTCCTTACCATTTAGCCCTTGGCTCACTCCGTAATTTTTATACAAATTGATTTCCTTATTCTGCGCTTTCCATCGGTAACGGACAGAGCCTCCCAGAGAATGACTTTCCGATACATGAGCTTTCCCATATTTCTCCTTGTAAGCGCTCTCGACCGCTTTCACGGTGCTTTCGTATGGGATTTTTTGTAATTTAAAGCGCTCACCCATCGAGAAGCTTTTAAATGACGCTACGTAGTTGTTTATAGGGATGTACTCCAAGTCAATCGCGTATAGCGAGCACCCCTCAAAAGCTGGAGTAACTGTGAAAATACATTCATCTGCATTATCACTCTTGTCATCAAAGTCAACTACATTATTGACAACAAGCATAAACTTCGTTGTGCTATCTGAATGACCTAGTGTTCCAGCCTGTATAAGTTGTTGTTCAACGGTAGCAAACTCTGCCGGTGTCATTCCATAATAGAAATCTAGGAATAAACCATTGTCTATCTTCTGCTGGGTCGTCAACTTCTGGGATATGCATTCTCCTGCATGACTAGCTTGAGTATTACAAGAGGCAAATCCTAAAGAAAACGGCAGACTGGCAATCAACAAGTATTTGTTTCTCATTTAAAATGCAGAGAAGCCTCGGCCTGTGTTTCCAGGATGGCTAAAGATAGTTCCTGGCCCCATCATGTGGCGACATATATAGCTTTTACAAAACTTGCGTATGTTTGCTTATAAGTTATGATAACGTTTACTTATCATAACTTATCTTTAGGCGATAAAAAGGGATGCTTATCGACCGTTTTCGACACCTATATATAAGGTATCGGTTCGCGGTCCGAATCAGCTTGCTTCCGCACCACCTCCAATCCATTCCATGAGCGAAGACCTTTCCCTCGTCGCCTCGTCCAACGCTACCCAATCAGTCAGTGCGCAGCTGTCCCGGGCCTCCGCTAAAGTCGCGGGCTTTCTGGAGGCCGGCCTCCAGGGCGCGGCAAATACGGAGCGAGCCTACACGTCGGACCTGAAAAGGTACGTGGCCTTTTGGGCGCAGCACGGGTTGCAGGCCGTGCCGGCCGACGTGGATACGCTCACAGAATACGTGGCGCACCTAGCCTCCGAGAAACCAAAACTAACTACCGGGGAAAGTCCGAAGAAACAGAAAGGTCAGCAACCGCTCACCGGGCCGCACGCGCTGGCTACCATCAAGCGCCACCTGGCCGCCATCCGCAAAGCGCACCAGCTCGCCGGCCACCGGTTGCCGGCGACGTTGGATACGCTCAATATCGTGATAGAAGGTATTGCCCGCACCTTGGGTAAGCGACAGGACCAGGCCCCTGCTTTCACCGTCGAGGAGTTGAAGCAGGCTATTCGCCGCATCGACCTAGACACTTCGGCCGGCCTGCGCGACCGAGCCCTGCTACTGCTCGGCTTCGCGGGGGCTTTTCGCCGCTCTGAGCTCGTGGGCCTGAACATCGAGCAGCTGGAATTCACTGAGCGGGCGTTGCTAGTCCACTTGGCGAAAAGCAAAACCAACCAATATGGCGCGGTCGAGGACAAAGCCATTTTTTACGCGCCTAATATGGACTACTGCCCTGTGCGCTGCCTGCGGGCTTGGCTCAACTTGGTGGGCCGGACTTCGGGGCCACTGTTCGTAAAGATTCCGCGCGCGGCTCCCGGGCAGCTGGCCATTCCCTCGGAAAAGCGGCTTTCCGATATCTCTATCAACAAGCTAGTGCAAAAGCGCCTCGGGCCGGATTACTCGGCCCACTCCCTGCGCGTGTCATTTGTGACAACCGCCGTTTTAAATGGGCAATCCCATAAAGCTATTAAGAACCAGACCAAGCAAAAAACGGATGCCATGATTGAGCGCTACACCCAGCTTAACAACGTGGTTTCTTATAATGCTGCTCAGTCGTTAGGATTATAACTACCTGGCCCACTTTAGCGGGAAGCTTACACCACTACTTATAGAATTCCCACTGCCTGTTCCAGTGGTGTGTGGCGGCAAGCTTTTCCTTAACCTTGGCTTCCGTTTAAGCCGCTCAACTATTTAGCACTGATGGATAAAATACCTTCCACTTTGGAAAGTAATCGACCTCGTC
>CALMOO010000069.1:0-28817 GCA_937871705.1 uncultured Hymenobacter sp. | reverse complement strand
CCATGTTATGAGCTAAATAGAAGTCAAGTACTTTTTCTCGCTGCTCAAAATGCCTAAGGTCAACGGCCTTATAAGTCCCGGCGCGCTCCAAGTAAAAGCCAACGGCTTGATGATAAGGGTACCTGTGGTTGAGCTTTATCAACAGTTCCTCTAGCTTCTTTACTGAAACAAGAGGTGCCGCTACTTGGTACGCCCGAAGTACATTGGAAACGCCGCCTGCATATGTGGGCCGAACGGTAATATCGAGCAGTGTGCGTTCTAACGAAGTCACCTTAACCTTGCCTGCCGCCGGGTGGGTTAGCTCGACTACTCCCAATTGCCCCGTTGCCTGCCCGTTGAGAAACAGCAGTTCATAGCTTTTATATGTCGTGCTATTCTGGGGTTGACGCTGCGGCTTAGCAAAAGCAGTGTCAACAGCGGTTTGCGTTAACGCTTTCGTTGCCGACGCATGCTTTGCGCTTTGCTCTTGGTTAACAAAGATTCGCTGCGGAGCCTTTAGCAAGAGTCCATGCATGTAAAGCGCAGACTGATGAGACAAGTAGGAGTGCGGCACCAAACTAAGTGCTAGCCGATAGGGGTTAATAGCACCTCGGTAATAAAATGTGCGGCTACCTGCCGGTAAGGCAAAGCTGATGGAAGTAAGCAATGCATGCTCCACCAACTTTTCGATGAATTCCCGGGCCAACATTGCCTTAGGAAGTTTCCAGCTACCGCGTTTCTCACGAAAGATATTCTCTAGTTGCCGTTGACTGAACAAAGGCTCGACATCCCCTGCCAAGTACTCGTCAATAAGCGGAATAGCTAAAAGGAAACGCGGTTTGGCACCCATTAAGCTCTGCTGTTTAAGTAGTTACCTAGTAGACAAAATACTGTAAAATATTTATTATTACTCAGTACTTGCTGTTGGTATACATACCAACAGCAAGTACTGAGTAAAAGTCATTTTCTTGACGATTTTTTTCAGTTCTAAAAAATAAATTTTTTATTTTATTATTAGCACAGTCAGTAAAATCTCATTCTACAGGCTATGAGAGCGTCTTTTATAATGTTTTATGAAAGTGCTTTGTCAAGTTTATGATAGCAAAAACTTGACAAAGCACTTTCATCGACCGACCTTTACACTATGGTTACTAGCACCCGTACTTCGTCCGTTATGCAAAAGGTCCGCAAGCAGGTGGATGGATTGCCGCCAGGCCAGTTGATTACCTATGCTGATTTGGGACTGGGCCCTGACCAGTTTGCGGCGGTGGCAGCTGCCTTGAGCCGCTTGTACAAGCAGGGTGTGCTGCAGCGCTTCTCCCGTGGCACGTATTTTCGGCCGAAGGAAACCCGGTTTGGCAATCTGCGGCCCTCCCAAGCCAATGTGGTAGAAACCTTGACAACGAAGCAAGGCCGCCCCGCAGGCTACGCCTCTGGAGCTTCGGTATACAACCAACTTGGATATACTACCCAAGTCCCAGGGGAAATCGTCATTGCGACGCCGCGGCCGCGGCGTCGGCTGCCGGAGCGGGTACGCTTTGTACTGGGGCAGACGCCTAAAAGACCCGGTGATGTTCCGCTCTTGCAACTGCTGGATGTGCTGCGCGATATCAAACGCATTTCAGATACTACGCCAGACCAAGTCGTCGAACGGCTACGACTGCAATTAGCCAAGTTGGATGAGTCCGCCCGCCAGCGCCTGACGTGGTTGGCTCGCAAGGCGGCCCCACGGGCACGGGCCCTGCTCGGCGCGCTGCTGGAATTACAGGGCGACCGGCACAACGCCGAGCGCTTGCACAAAACACTGAATCAAGTTACTTCCTATCAACTAGGTATTAGCCACCTGGCTTTGCCCAACCGAGAGCTATGGCGCATCCGATGACCTTACATACAACCCCCGATTTCGCCGATGCACTGCTGGCCACAGCTCAAGCCCTAAAGCTACCGGAAGCTTTCGTCGAGAAAGATTACTGGGTCACTACAGTGCTGCGGGCGCTGTCGGATTCCTCGTACCGGGAATCCATTGTATTTAAAGGAGGTACCGCGCTATCGAAAGCTTATGGCTTAGTACAGCGCTTTTCCGAAGATGTGGACCTGGCATTGACGGATGATGAGACGCGCACTAACTCCAAAACCAAGTCCTTAATGGACAAAGGGGCAAAACACGTCACCCAAGGCCTCCCCGAAGTGGAAGATGCGGCAACCAGTCGCGGGTCGCGGTTTAGGCGAACGGTACATCAGTATGAATCCGTATTAGAGTCCCCTCTTTTTGCTCAAGTACGCCATGGCCAAATTCTGGTGGAAGTTAACGCATTTGCGCATCCACACCCCAGTCAATGGATGCCTGTGCAATCCTACGTCGGCCAGTTTTTGGAAACCCGCGGCGAGCATGAGTTAGTGGCTGAACATGGCTTAGAGCCTTTTGAAGTGCAGGTACTCAGTCTGGAGCGCACGTTAACTGAGAAAGTGCTAGCCCTAGTGCGCGCAGGGTATCACCCGAATGCAGTGGGGGAGTTGCGGGCCAAGATTCGCCACGTATACGATTTGTACTACCTTCTTGAGCAAGAATCCCTGCAAGGCTTTTTCGATGGAGCCAGCTTCGATGAGTTGATAAAAGCTGTACAGGGCGATGACGCCCGCAACAGCGAGTTTCAAGGTGAATGGGCTGAAAAACCCCTTGCGGAGTCGGCGTTGTTTGCCGAGCCAATACAACTCTGGCCCGAGTTGCAGATTACCTACCGCACGGACTTTCGAGCCATGGTCTATGGTCCAATGCCGCCGGAAGACGCCGTGGTCACCATGTTAGAACGCGTTAGTCAACGGCTGAAGGCTCTGTCAACTTAAACCCCCAATCGCTGAGTTTATAACTTGGTGCATCTATCGTATAAGTTATAGGACGCGCTGACAATCAAGGATGCTGAGTTGATAAGCCTAGTCGAGCGTAAATAGCACCGCGAGTTGATGGTTCGTTATGGCCTCTTCCCAAAGTCACGCTGGTGAAGTTGACGAATGATGTAATATCTTCAACCGCTTAATTGGATGTCTAGTGGCAATGGCTAAAAACAGATACGACCAGTTTTGCTTTTGCCTCTTTCCGAATTGCAAATGCCTCAGTTATCCTACAACGCATCTGACCCGTCACAAACTGCTAACGCAGAGCTAACTGCTCAAATAGTAGCTGCGCTTCGGGATTCCGAGTTTATTAAGGATTCCGATGAGAGTGTGGCGGTTACACTACTTACCATGGGGAGTGCCAAGCCAGGAGATTGGCGGCGGCTGCTCGAAAAAAACTTGCCTGCTACTTATACCACTATCGACACCAACCATGCCGCAGCGCATCACGCAGCTTAAGCTGATAAACTTTCGGGGCGCTACGCAGCCAGTAACGGTGAAGTTCACCCCTGAGAAGGGAGGATTAAAAACCAATATCGTCGTCATTTTTGGCGAGAACGGTACTGGCAAATCAACGATTGTAGATGCGCTGGATGTCATCGGCAACGCTTCGTTTGGGTCACTTATCCGGCCTGGTATTCAAACACCACAGAAATATGTAGCCTCGCTTGCCCAAGATGCCCAGTCGGTGGAGGTCGAGCTGACTACTCAGGTGGGGCACACATGCAAGGCTAGGCTGAGCGGTAAATCGGTGGTTATTACCTCGGGAAGTAATGATACCCTCCTGCCTGAGATTCGGGTTCTGCGGCGGCGCGATTTGCTACAACTTATTGAGGCTACCCCAGCTAAACGCTACGAGGCCATCCAGGAATTCATCGCCGTAGCTGGCGTAGATAGTGCCGAGGCAGCCTTGCGGGCCGACTGTAACGCGGTAGAAAAGGAGTTTGGAATTGCTGAGTCTGCTAGAGCAAGAGCAGAGGAGTTATTACGGACTCTTTGGACTCAAGAAAAGCAGCCCGGTGAGCCGGATAGTGACCCACTAACCTGGGCTAGATTTCGAGCTGCGGAAAATGTGAGTGAATTAAAGAACCAGCTTGATTTACTAACCAAGGGGCATGCAGCTATACAGTATACGTTAAACGCTGTTGCGCAATGGAAGAATGCTCAGACCAAGTATAATCTGGAAAAAGGCGAGTTGGATGCGGCCAATGCTGAACTATTGGGCTTGAACCAAGATGCTGATGACCGAAGTACTGACCTTATAAACCTCCTGAATTCTGCTGAGCGTTATTTGGCTTTACCTGCTGAGCCGAGCAGCTGCCCATTATGCGCCAAGGACGTGCAGGCCGATGAACTCCGCCAGCGTATCCAGTCGCAACTTGCACAATTGGAGGCTTCTCGCCTACTGCTGCAAAAGGTAGATGCAGCTAAGATTCGCTTTAAAACTGCTGATGACGAGAATACTCGCTGCAATCAGGAAATCGTACGCATAATCCAAGCTGTCAGTGCCCGTTTTTCGGCTCATGAACCAGCAGCGGTGAAGGTATTGAATATCAACTGGCAGTTGCGTGGGGCAGAGTTGGCAGCAGCCAATGATGCTACCAGCGCGCAGGTCGTCACGCTTAGCGAGCAACTGGCGACAGTACATGAAGCAGTGCAAGTGGAGCATGATAGCCTACAAACTCGGCTTGCTGTTCATACTAATATCCAAACGCAAGCTCAGTCTTTAAGTAAGAGCACTGCCGAAGTAGCCGGTTTAAGTGCCATTCTCGAACGACTACGGAGTGCCTGCACGCTGGTCGTAAATAAGCGCCGCGGTTTTGTACAAGCTATTCTGGATGAAATCATTGAAGAAGTAAATTCCTTATACCAAGTCATTCATCCTGGCGAAAAGATAGGCCTGCATCGCCTCGAAATGGATGATGCTAAACGCGCTTCGCTCGAACAACAGGCTACGTTTGAAGACAAGAATGGAGTCGTGCCACAAGCTTACTTTAGCGAGTCGCACCTCGATACATTTGGCTTTTGTCTCTGGCTCGCCCTAGCCAAGCGCAACAACCCGAAGAAGCTGGTACTGGTGCTCGACGACGTTTTTACCTCGGTGGACGCGCAGCACTTTTGCCGAATATCCGACCTGCTTGCTTCAGAAGCAGCTAATTTTCAGCAGGTCATCATTGCTACGCACAACCGGCTTTGGCACGACTATTACAAAAATAACGGCGCAAATGTCCACCTCCTGAAGCTTGAATATTGGACGCTAGCCCGTGGTTTAAGGCCTCACGAAGACCAAATCCTAGCAGCTGAATTGGTGGCGGCTTTGGAAGCCGACATCTTTGACCGGCAAGCGGTGGCTTCTAAAGCTGGCGTGCTGCTAGAGAATGTGCTTGACAATCTGGCGGCATACTACGAGTGCAGTTTGAAATATCGGCCAGGCCGAGGCCATACCTTGGGCGATTTACTACGCACTACTAAAAAGCTATTTCAAGAGGCCAAGGTGAAGCGGGTGCGGCGCGATATTCAGGGGTTACCCGTGGCACCGCACCTGGAAGAAAATTGGGTGGAAATTGCGTTGAAGCGGCACCACGAAAAACTCAATGCGATAAAACTCATTCGCAATGAGGTAGGTGCACACTTCAACTCATTGGGCAATGATTGGTCAGACAACGATGTGCGCGAGTTCGGGCAGGCGGCCTATGACTTGGCCGAGGCTCTGGCCTGCCAGCAGTGCGGTCATATTCCGAAGAATTTACGCACCGACCACCGAGGATGTATCTGCGATGCAAAATACCAGACCAAGCTTTATCCACTTAGTCTTAATTGATGGCGCTACGGCTAGTGGTGTCAGCTGGGCAGCTTATGTTCTCCTCTACCAGCGGCGATATCTGCTACGTACCAACTTGTAGTCCCATGCTCACCAGCAATAGCCATTACAGCCGGTAATCCGCCAGCTTGGCTCTCGCGTTGCAAGGTGGCAAACAAGCGCTTATCGTCTTCACTAAGCCGCGTGCTGTATCCGTTCGGATGTGAGTGCCACTCCCCTACGTACACTACCTGCCGGCCTGTGCATTCGCCGATACGGGCAAGTTCTTCTGGTATCCCTTCCACGCCACGGATATAAGCGATGGGGGATTCCTGACTATCTGCTGGCGACAGAATATGGTCTACGATGTAAACCCGGCGATGCTGCGTATCGAAAACGCCGACTAATATCCCACCGGTTTCATTGGGTAGGTGGGCCTGGCGCTGCTCACTTATTTCTCGCAATACTTGGTGCGGTACGGCCACAGTCCAACTACCCACCGTTATTTCCGCATAAGGAGATATCTCGATTTCATCGGCCGCTACGGTCAAATCAGGCTGTGCCCGCCAGATTTTGATGCGGGCACCCGGTTCAGCTACCGATGTACGGACGGCTCGGGCTCCGATGGCCGCGTGTAGGGCGGCCTGGTCCTGTGGCAGCTGCACGGAGACATCACGGCAGGCATGCGAATACCGAATGGGCTGGCCGGCGGTGAGCAGGTGCTGCTGTAAGTGGGATTGGCGTAGCAAAGCCCGGTAATACTCCATCTCCAGCTGGTCGAGGCGTAGCGAGCGGTCTTGCGGTTCTGCCAACAGCACCAAGTCTGTTCCTGATGGATTTAAGAACAGCGATAAACGGCGGGCTAGGCTTTCAATATCCAACGCCAGGTGTCGAGCCACTGCCACTGAGGCTGACATATCCAGTATCACCTCTGCCGCGTTGTATGCCGTCATTACCTGGGCGGAGGCTGAGTGTAATACGTTGGCAGCAATGGCCCGCAAGTCCGTTTTCTCGTAGGTATTCTTCAACAGCGATACCATAGCGTGCGCCTTGCCCAAGCCTACCAAACTGCTTGGCAAGTAGTGCCGTGCCGCATTGTGGGGCAGGTACTGGTCTTCATCGAGCCATACCCAATTGCCTTGCCCGGCACGCACCAGGTTATTGACTACCTGCGACCCCAAGCTACCCGCGCCTACTGCCACAAATCGGGTTGTAGTGGGCAGCAGGCCATTGTAAGCAGCGGCCAGGTCGCGAGTGAGCGCCCGAACTGGGCTGAGTAATTCGAGCTTACTATGCTGCCCGGTGCACGCAAAGTCGATAGGATACAGGTCAGCTAAGAGGTTTTCGTGCATGGTCCAAATGCCGAGGTCGGTGCCAAGCTCAGCCAGGGTGCCTACTGAAGCGAAGGCCCATACTTCCACTGTCTCGATAGCCTCCGTTGCCGTGCGCAACTTTGGGAGCCGAACAATAATCAGCAATTGAAGGCTGCGATTAAAGCCTGGAGCCGCTTTTAAGTCACTCAAGTACCGGCGCAACGCGTTCGTAAAATCTACATCGCTACCAGACAAATAAGCTTGGAGTTCAGCTATTGTGCGTGGCTGTTCCCGAATTAAACCGTGCACCTGCGGCGAAGCCGTATACACAAAACTGGTGAACTTTGCCTGCTGGTCCTCAGGTACTGACGCTGCAGATGCATACGAAGCAACCAAGGTCGTTTTGCCAAGCACTGTGCTGACGAAACGCACGTGCAGAGGCTCTTGCGTGATGGCGGCATCAGGCGCAAAAACAATGGTTGGCAATACCAGCCGCTCCGGGGGAGCGTAAAAGGCTTGCTCCAGCGCCTGGTCGGCGGCATGCAGCTCTCCGCGAGCCGTTTGAGTCAACCAGCGCTGTAGCTGCTGTAGTAGCGCAGCGGCCGTCCAGGTTGGCTTTAGATCTGCGTAAGCAATCTGGTACAGACACAAGCTACGCGGCATCCCTTCACGGCCAAAGTGCAGGTGGGGTACCAGTGGAAAATCCTCACGCAGCGCCCATACCAGCTGATGCTCTATATCGGCCGGATTGAAGCCAATGGCGATGCGTTCGACATTTTGCACCTCGTGCACCGGATACTGAGGCACTTCCGGCTCGACATCCACTACAATGAACTCGTACTCTTCAACGCGTAGACAATTGACCAGCCGGATATATTGCAAGCCCTGACTTTGCAGGGCTTGCACTAATTCAACGGCTTTTGGTACTGCCAGAGAGCCAGCTTCAACTGGCTCTCCCGACAGTGGATAGTATCCCATTTCAAGCAATTCCATCGTTTCAGCTGTTAGTTGCTCCGGCCAGCCCGAGGCGCAGGAATGCTACCGCTCGCTACGCTGGCGGCCGCAGCTAGCTTACCGATGCTGGCCCCAAGCTGGTCAATCTTGATGACGATGGGCTCGGGGTACAGGATGCTCGTGTGCTCCATCGTGACCAGAAACTCCCCTCGGAGCCGCTCAGCCTGAGCCTTGTAGTAGGCTGCGGCCTGGCGGTGTGGGGGCTGCTTGTCATCGTCGTTGCTGGGAATGGGCTTGCTGGTCGAAATGAGGCGGCCCCGGTTCTGCCCGTATGTCTCGAACAGCTTTTTCACTTCGGCGTCGGGCACCGTTATTTCACTACCCTTCTCGCTGCTGAGCGACAGGTAGCTGCAATGGTGAGCAATTTTGAAGATGTCCCATTCCAGCCGTTCCGTGCGGCCGTAGTACTCGGTCACCTCCACGATAGACTTGATTACCGGCCAGTCGATGTCCGAAAAGAAGTGCATCCGGGTTTTCCGAGTACCTTCCATAAAGGTCGCCTGGAAGGTCAGCGCGTCGCTATTGCGGTCCATCGCAGCTAGGCCGCCGCCTGCCGTGCGACTGGCAAAAGGAGAATGCACGAAGAATTCCACGCCATCGGCAGCTAGATTGAACCCAGGAATTAGGGTGCCGGCATCCGTAATGAGGTGCTGCCGGTCGGCGAGCGTAAGGCCTTGGGTGGCCAGCCAATCGGTGAGTTGGCCGGGGCCGGAGAATACGCGAATACCCTCGCCCTTTTTCAGCCGGTAACGGGCCTCTTGGCGCAGAATGCGGGTTTCATCCTCGCAACCATCCTCGACTAGAACCGCCGCTGGCACCCACAATTCTTTGATTTTCACCCGGTCGCCGCCTTGGTATTTGGCCGCGTGTAGCAACTCAAAGAACTCCGAAGCGCCACACGTATGGTCATTATCAAGGTGCGTAAATGCGACCACGTCGTAGTAATCACGCTTCGCGGTTTTCAAGTCGGCTCGCAATTGCACCGGTAGGTCGATGCGCTTATCCTTCGGGTCGGTAGCGCACCGCATGTTGGCGTAGTCAATCAGCAGCTTTTTGCCGTTCGCGAGGTCAATCCGCGATGTGTCGGCATTTCCTAAGTTAAAAATGGTGATTTGGTGCATGCTTTTGAGCAGTTAAGTTATTGAAACTATTCGCCAGCGACTCCGCTGCCTTCCAGTTTCAGCCAAGCAATGGTTGGTAAAAAGTTAGGCCTCCCCCTCCAGCCGATGTCCGGCTACGGCCAAAAGGAAGAGGCTTTTTCCATTGCCAAGGCAAAGCAAGTAGTGAACTATGCAATCTTATTGCACAGTAAAAATCGACTCAATACTTTTTTGCCAGGATGTCAATTTTAAGTAACAACTCACTGTTTATCAGCAATAAAATTTCGCTAACAAAAACCCATAAACAGCCTTTTAGCCTCCTTCGGTAGTGGAGTGCGCAAGCTGATTGCACACTAAAGAGTCAGTAGCTTGCGGCTACGCTGCCACCTACTCACGTCAACTAATTTGAAAAGGCCGTTCTTCGCAGCGTGAAGTTTCTCACCGGCCGATGTGGGCTGTGAACAAGCTAAACCCTTGGATTTCGATGCCGGTCAGTAAAAACGCTTACAAGCGCTACCTCATTATTGATAAGTGCCTACAACGGCGCAACCTCATCTGGACCATCAAAGACCTGCTGAAGGCAGTAGATGATGAGTACCGCGAAACGACGACCAAAGGGAAAGGTGTGTGCGAGCGCACGCTCAAGGGAGATTTGCACGACATGAAGCTGCCAATGCATCATGCTGCCCCTATTGAGTACACGCGCAAGAAAGGCTACCATTACACGGAGCCGGACTACTCTATTCGCAAAACCCCGCTTACCAGTGCAGACTTGATGATTCTTCACCAAAGCCTTCATACGTTGAAAGCTTTGCGTGGCCTAGGCCTGGCGGATGACCTGGATGAGTTGGTTCAGCGTCTGGAACAGCATCTGCCCAGTGATGGAACCGTAACCAACCCAATTCTTCAATTAGAAGCAGCGCCGGATTATACTGGCACTGAGCACTTGAAACCTCTGTATAAAGCTATTCGGGAGCAGACGCCGCAGGTGATGCAGTATCAATCTTACCGTGCAGCACAGGCCAGCCCGGTGGAAGTCCACCCCTATCTGCTCAAGACGTACAACGGGCGCTGGTATCTGATAGCCCGCAATGAAGCGAAAGGCGCTCATCTTCAGAACTACGCGCTTGACCGCATCAAAGGACTGGATGACAGCCTTTTGAAATTTCGTCCGACTGATGTCGATTTTAGCACCTATTTCGATTCCATCATCGGGGTAACGATGCCGGAGAAAAATCCGCACGTCGAGACTATTCGCTTGCACATTGCGGCTGGGCGAGCTCTCTACGTGCTTACCAAAGCGCTGCACCCAAGCCAGGTAACCATAAGTGATACTGCTGATGGCCTGGTAATCGAGCTACGCTTAATTATCAATCAAGAATTCAAGACGCGCCTGTTTAGTTTCGGGCCTGATTTACAAGTTCTAGCGCCTAAGTCCTTGCGCGACTCTATGCACGAGAAGCTTAAAAAGGCTGTTTCCCGCTACAAATAAATAGGTTGATATTCTGACACATGGCTACGCTATTGGCGCAACTTGCTGGCTGACGCTGACCGGCAGCGCATTGATATAACCAAAACAAGCTTCGTTGCATGCGCCACGAGGTATTCTGGTTTTTTCGAGGCACCGGATGAGCGGACCGCATCGATCAGCTAGTGCAAGAAATAGCGGAGCGGGTGGAAAATAAGCTGGTTATTACCACGACTTAGCCTGAAAGCAGTTTACTACAATGGAGTAGCCTATATCTACCACTGCCACGAAAGGCGGACGCGGCTCGCTGGCCGGCAGGGCGCGCACGTAGCGCAGGGCCTGCTCGCGGGCAGCTTCTACCATTTGGCCCCACTTGGCGGTGCCGCGCACGGCGTGGCCCTTGCGGCGCTTGCCAGCGGCCTGGCCCAACTCGGCTTTGGCGGCTAGTGCCTGCTGGTCTGGCGTATCAGTGCCCTGCTTGGTTTCGAGCACGAAGCAGCCGCGCTTGTAGAGGTCGATGCGGCCGGTGCTGCGCTTGCCCGCGCCGTCGTCGAACGTCACGCCGCGCTCGAACACATAGGCATCCTAGGCGGGGTCGTCGGTGGTGGGTTCGGGCCGGGGCACGCCCAGCAGGTCGCAGAGGTCTTGCAGGAAGAGGCCGTAGTTGGCGTGCTCGGCCCCGCCGGAAGCTTGCCAGCGGGCGAGGAAGTCGGGGTAGGTCACAAAAATTCGGAGTAAGGCCGGCAATCTAGCCACTAAAACTAGCACCGATTCCAAACTTAGCTAATTTTGCTAGCCAATGTAGTTTTGCTTTTCAGCTTCTCTTTCTCGTTTTCAAACTCCTATCGCTACAGCCGAATACTTGTGAAGATTCTACTCCCACATAAGATTAGTGGTGCTTTATTCGACATTATTCACGAGGCTCGGCAAGAGCTCGTTCTAGTGTCGCCTTATGTTGACTTAACGCACTGGAAACAACTGGCCACTGCCCTCACGGCCGCCCGCGACCGGGGAGTACGCATCACGTTCTATACCCGGCACGACCCCGGCAAACCAACCAGCAAGGAGCAGGTCGAGGCGCTAGGCATTACTCCACAGCTCGTGCCTTGGCTGCACGCCAAGTTTTATTTTAACGAAACCAATGGCATCATCACGTCGCTCAATCTGCTGGGCTCTTCCAACAGCAACTCGATTGAGATAGGCTCTCAGCTTGAAACAGCCGAGGAATTGGAAGTGCTGCGCCATTTTGTGAAGCAGTACCTGGTGCCTCAAGGGTTAGGCAAGAAAGTAAGGAAGGAAGATAAGTACCTCAACGAGCAAGAGTTCGACCAAACCCTATCCGACTACTTGGAAGAATTTGTGGATGATTCCTGTAGGTTGACGAACAGTTCTGGCAAGAGCATATCTATCCAGGCATTGAGCAATTCCTTCACCGTTGATATTGACGGCCCCAAGCATCAGCTTATTTTGGAAGGCGTCGTATCAGGCCGCGAAGCTGACCGATACAACGCCAAGCGCACGAAGCACTTTACCGCTCCTGCGTTGCGCTACGAATTGCAGCGCGGTAACCACGGGTACTACGACGTGATTCAGGCAACTCTTGCCCAACCGCTTTCAACCTCGAAGTTCAACAAGCTGACTCCGGCCGAGAAAAAGCACCTTTGCACTGTCATTGCTGATTTTCTGACGGCGGTACGAGCGTTTAAAGATGACTATTAGTAGCCTGAATTTAAAGGGCAATAGCGTTCAGGATTCAGGCTACGCTTTCTACAAGGACCAAGTAATTTGATTGCCAAAACCTCATCAATCGTGCGCGTATGTCATTCACCCGTCGCTTTGGCTTAGCCTTGTCTGGTGGTGGCTATCGGGCCGCCGCTTTTCATTTAGGCACGCTCAAGAAGCTGCATGAAATGAGGAAGCTGGATATTATTGACGTCATTTCCACCATCTCCGGCGGCTCTATTACTGGGGCGGCATACTGCCTGCATCAAGGAACTTTTGAAGAATTTCACACTAAAATGTCGGAGGCGTTGCTTCGCTGCAATGTAATCAGCCATGCGCTGAAGTCTTGGTCGTTTATGCGGTTTTTGTTGGTGATACTAGCCTTCATAGTACCGGGTGGGGTCTTACTCTTTACCCGCTGGGCTCCGTTGTCATTGTTACCGCTACTTGGGCTGCTACTTATTGTGCTCCGCTATCAGTTTCGCATACTCCCGGTTAGCCGGGAGATAGAGCGGGCCTACGATGCGTTTTTCTATCAGGGGCAGACACTGCAAAATTTACGCCCGACCCCCATTCTGGCAATTGGCACCTCGAATCTGCAAACAGGGCGGCCGTTTACTTTTTCGCGGGAGTGGATGGCTGACTCAACGTACTCCTACTACCAGCCCCCGGTACACTTCAACGCGGCTAATTTCCCAGTGGCGCGCGCAGTAGCAGCCTCCTCCTGCGTTCCGTTTGCCTTCACCCCCATTACTATTAGCCCAGAATACTTTCGGGAACCAGCTGATGCTACCCGTGCCCACCCACAGCTCATCGACGGCGGGGTCTACGACAATCAGGGCATCCAAAAACTCACGCAGGCTAATAGCCGCTACGAGTGCAACACCATCATTGTATCGGATGCCGGAGCAGGTCTGAGCCCGTTGGGCGGCCGCCCTTATCCTAATACAATTGCTCTCTTGCTGCGCACGGTGGATTTATTTATGAACCGCATCAAGAATGCGCAGATGATGGCCAACCTGTTTCAGCGCGCAACGAAACACAGCAAATGCGTTGCTTATCTATCGCTGGGATGGAAGCTTAAAAATAGTATTCCGGGCTTCATAGACAACTTAGCGCAGGGCAACATCCCGCCGGCAGTAGTGGCGGCTAGGCAACTGCGTGCTGAATGGGTTGCCAATCCAAAAGAGCACCGCCTCGCCCTCACAGAATACTTGGAGCAACAAGTGAATTACGTTGAGCTAGTAGCTCGCGACGTTACCTCTGACGAATGGCAGGTTGTGTGTCAAGTCGGCACTAATCTGACACCACTAACATCTGTTCAGCTTAGCTTATTAACTCGCCACGCCGAAAACCTGACGGAGATACAAGTCAAGCTATACTGGCCTTGAAATAGCTTAAGCTAAGCTGCAAACAAAGCACTTTCACTTTAGCCTACTTAGGGTCCTTTATTCTGTGAAACAGCTAAGCAGAGGTAGCTTCAGTAATTGCTAACTGCACTGCAGGATGGAAATTGCAACAAAAAAACCTACTCCAATAAAGGTCAGCGAGAAACACCTGAAAAAAGTGCCTCTACGCACTGGAATCGCCCTCAGCAAAAGCATCCAATAAGGGCCTTCCTGCTCACGAACCTACTCTTCGACCTACTGCGCCAAAGCCCGGCGGCCCGCATCGTGAACGTGTCCTCGACGGCCGCCTTTGTTACCTCCTCCCTTAATCTCGACGACCTCCAGGCGGAACGCAGCTACAACGCCCTGCTGGCCTACGGCACCACCAAGCTCTGGAACATTCTATTCACACAGGAGCTGGCCCGGCGGCTGCGCGCGCACGGCATCACCAACGTGCTGCACCCCGGCCTGATTGCCAGCAATTTCGGGGCGCAGGCGCAGGGCCCGTTCAAGTGGTTTTTGCAGCTGTGGCGGCCGCTGATGCTGTTGCCCGAAAAAGGGGCCAAAACCAGCATCTTCCTGGCCACCGACCCGAGCGTGGCCACCACCAGCGGCGGTTACTTCGTGAAGAAGCGGCCGGAGCCCGTCAAGAGTGCTTATGCCACCGCGGCCAACGCCCAGCGCCTGTGGGAGCTAAGCGAGCAGCTAACCGACACCACCTTTCTGGCTTAACGGTCGCCGGCTGCTTCCGGCCGCCCTGCGCTAGCCCCGCCAGCCCCTTGCCGGGCGTGAGCGGCAGGCACCGCCGGCGCGGGCCGGTGGCGTGAAATACGGCGGTGGTAATGGGCTGCGTAGACCTCTCACACCGGACAGCACAAGCGAGCTAGCTTAGCTCGCTTATGCCCCAAGCACACCCGCTGACGCTACACGGCCGGGTTCAAAGCCAGAGTAGCGGTGACCGCGCTCACCTAGCGCCAGCTGCTGGCCGGGTTGGCCGCCCCCTACCCATTGGCGGTGGCCCAAACCACGCGCGGGAGGTTTTGAACTGCAGGAGTAGGTTATCCAGGAAAACCGGATTAGGGGCAATTAATAAACTGGCCCGAGTTACTGGGCCCGTAAACCAGTAGTTTTGACCCGCCGCTTCCTTAACGAGCCAGCGCGGGCGCTACCACCAAGTGGGGCTTTTTCAGTCGCCCGACTTATTTTGGAATAATCCCCCCCCCCGTTTTTGGTTAAATTTCAGTTTCAAAATACCCGGTCAATTCCGCCGCTACCGGCGAGGCGGCGGGCATGGGCCGCCAGCCCCCGGCTACGCTGAGCTTGCTGCTGGCTTTTGCCGCCATTTATTTCCTGTGGGGGTCCACGTACCTGGGGATTCATTTTGCCCTGCAAAGCCTATCCCCCTTATTAATGGCGGGTGCGCGCTACTTAGTGGCGGGGGGGATATTGTACACGTTTGCGTACTGGCGCGGTGCCGCGCGGCCCACGCGGCGGGGCTGGGGGGTGGCCTTGCTCAGTGGGGCCGGCATCCTGGCCGTGGGCAACGGAGGCGTCACGCTGGGGCAACAATACCTGCCCTCGGGCTTGACGGCGCTGCTGCTGGCGGTCATCCCGCTACTGGTTGTGGTGCTCGGGTGGTTCGGCGGCCTCACGCCCCGCCCCACGGCGCGGGTGGCCTGCGGGCTGGCCCTGGGGGTAGGCGGAATTTTCCTGGTGACGCGGATACCCGCGGCCAGCCGCGTGGTTCAGCCCGGCCACCCGGCCCTCGGCATTGGCTGCGTGCTGCTGGCGGCCTTGGGGTCAGCCCTCGGCGCACTCTATACGAGTCGCCATCGGGCGGCGGCCTCGCCCTGGCTGGCGAGCGGGATGCAAATGCTCTGCGGGGGCACCCTGCTGCTGCTGAGCAGCGGGGTACGGGGCGAATTGAGTGGCTTTCGGCTGGCCAGCATAACGCCCGCCTCGGGGCTGGCTTTTGCCTACCTGGTTGTTTTTGGTTCGCTGCTGGCTTTCACGGCGTATGGGTGGCTGCTACAAGTGGTGAATCCGGCGCTGGCCAGCACGTATGCCTTTGTGAACCCCCTGGTGGCGATGGTGCTGGGTTGGGCCGTGCTGGGGGAGCAGTTAAGTCCGCGCCTGCTAAGCAGCGCTGCCCTGATAGTCGGGGCCGTGGGCCTGGTCATCTGGGATAAGCTGCGGGCCAGGGGCTAGGTCCTTTGCCTGCAACGAAGGCATTCTAATATACTAATCTCCCTACGTAAACTGCTCCCCGGTGGAATGTGTCCAGATTTCCGTATAGGTCGTGGGGGTAAAGCTGCTGGCCAGCGCGGCGGCCCGCTTCATGTGCGTTAGCGCTTCTTCGTTTTTCAGTGCGTTTTGATAATCGGCCAACGTGGCCCACTGCGCGTAGTTGGTCACCGTTTTGCGGTCGTCACTGAGGTGCAAGTTGGCGGAAATGCAGCCGGGCAGCTTGCTCATGACCGTTTCGGTGGCCTCCCAAAGCAGGTCGAATAGCTCCTGGCTTTTTTCCGGCGCCACCGTGAACACGTTAATCAACGTGCAGTACTTGTTGGCGCTGTCGATGGTTGTCATAGTATACGGGGCTAGGGTGAAAAATAAGGCTATGCTTCGCGGTCCGGCGGTAGAGGCCCGGTAAACAGTTGGTGCATCAACTGGTTGAAAATAAGTGCTTCGGAACCGAGGGCGGCAAAAAAGGCAGCATCTACCTGCTCAACCAGGGCGTTGGCCTGGCGGAGCAACCGCTCTCCGGCCGGGGTGAGGCGCAAATGCTTCGCGCGGCCGTCCTGCGGGTTGCCGAGCCGCGCCACCAGGCCTTTTTTGGCCAGGGTTTGCAACACTTTCGAGGTCATCATTTTGTCCGTGTGGGCGTAGTCGGCCAGCCGCTGCTGCGTGACGGTTTCGCCCTGCCGGTCGAGCCAGTACAGCCCCGCCAGCAACGAAAATTGGGTCAGCGTGAGCCCTACCAGGCGCAACTGCCGATTCATCTGTAGCTGCCAGCGCATACTCACCTGCCAGAGCAGGTAGCCGTTGTTTTCTTCGGGCTGCTGATAGGCGAAAATCGGGGGCTTACGCATGGCGGTCAGCGGTCAGCGGCGCCCGAATCAGCGCGAAGTCGGCGGCCGGTATCTCGAAGCAGCCGACCCGGAAGCTGTAGCCCCACTTCTCCTTATTCTTGATAAAGGACAGCTGCGCCAGCAGCAGCTGAATGGGCGCGTCAGTGACAGACTGGTACTGCACCTTGCGCCGAAAGGGCTGGAAATCGGGGGAAACGTCGGCCTGAAATATCGGCCCGTCGCTCACTTCGCCCAGGGCCACAAAGCATTGGCAGGGCGCGGCTTGACCGAATGTTAGCTTAGGGGCGTACACAACGAGGCCGTCACCGGGCTGCATCCGGCGCAGGGGACCGGGCTTGCCGTGGTTGGCCTGCGCAATGCCCTGCGCCACGGCGTTTTGGGCGTGGTCGCGGCTGGCTACCACCACCCAGTAGTGGGGCTCGCTCATGCGTGGGGCAGCTCTTGTAAAGTTAGCCAGTAGCCGTCCGGGTCGGCAATAATGGCCGTGTTGCCGAAGGGGCTGGCCTCGATGCCCCGTACCAACTTGACTTTTCCTTCCAGGCGATGCAAAAGAGCTGTCAGGTCAGTTACCCCAAACCAGAGGCTTATGCCCCACCCCAATTGGTTGGTGGCCCCCAAATCTACCAGCGGTTTACGGATGGCGAATGAAGCCCCGCTTTGCGTTTCAAATACGCAGGCATCGGGCGGCGACTGCGCCGCGGGCTGAAAGCCCAGTACGTCGGTATAAAATTGGCGTGAGGCTTTCAAGTCGCGTACTTGCAGGGAAGCAAAGCTGAGTTGGGTGGGTTTGGGCATGACGAAAGAGATTTAGTAGTCGTGACTACCAACTAACTGGTCATGTTACGGTTTGGTTCTTTTTCAGGCGGCGAGATACCCAGAAACTGCCGATTAAGCCTGAATCGGGGTTGTCAAACCAGGAGTTTAAAGAAGCGAATCGGCCTCACGGGGGCCGTTGGTGAAATTTATTGAGCAGGGCGAACTCGGCCAACTTAGCAAGCGAGTAGCGAAGCAGTTTGGCCCCGTACCTTACCCACCCCGGCCGCAGGCAGTCCTGGCGGGGTGGCCTGCGGCTGGCCGGGCTGGCTGCCGTGGGCCACCCGGTGTGCCCCCTGCCCAGGCAATGCTGGTCCGTAGCCATTTATTTTGATGCTGAATAGTTGCCTGGTTGGCCCCTGCTCGTAACGGGAAACGTATTACTTACTGCACCGAGAACGGGTCTGCCCCGTGATTCCCGCCCTACCCCTCACCCTCGGCTATGGTCATCGTTTCGGAACAAGCAGTGACGGATTTTCAGCGCATGGCGGAGCTGCTGGCCAGCGGCGTGCCGGGGGCCAGCACTACCTACGCCCTACCCCCCGCGCTCGGCACGGGCCAGGTAACGCTGGTGGCCGCCGGGCCGGGCCTGGTCATTGCGTTGCGGCACCTGCGCTACCTGCAAGAGCAGGTGCTCCAGCCCGGCTCGGCCCAGGCCGAAACCGAGGTGCTGCTGCTGAGTTTCCAGCTTCGCAAGCCGGCCGCGGAAGGCGCGGCCTGGCACCTGGCCACCGTCTTGCTTACCTCCGACGACGTGGGCATCACCACGCGCTTACCGGCCCACACAGAACTGTTTACGGTGAACCTGGCCATTCACAAAAGCCTGTTGGCTACCTGGTTTACGCCGGCCACAGACTGGCTGCGGACGCTGCTGGCGGCCCGCACCCCGGTGGCGTATGATACGCTGGGAACCCCCGACTTGCTGCGGGTGCTGCTCGAACTGGTCCCGCCCCGGCCCGTACAGCTGTGGGACAGCTTCTTTTACCGGTTCAAAGTTCAGGAGCTGGTGTACTACTTGTTCCGGGAGCTGGCCCAGCGGGCCGCCACGCCGGGCTACTCGCTGCGTGCGGCCGACGTCGAAACCCTGTTCCAGGTGCGCGACCAGGTGCTGGCCGCGCTCGCCACGCCGCCTTCCCTATCCCAACTGGCCCGGTCGGCCGGGATGCACGAGGGGAAGCTCAACGCCCTGTTTCGCCAGATTTTTGGGGCCAGCCTCTTCCAGTACTACCAAGCCGCCCGCATGGCCGAGGCCAAACGGGGCCTGGCGCGGTTTTCCGTGTCGGAAGTGGGCTTCCAGCTGGGTTTTACCAATTTGAGTCACTTCACGCGCTTGTTTGCCCGGCACCACGGCCTCAATCCCAAAGCCTACCAGGCGCAGCTGCCGCAACGCGAGCTGGATAAAGGATAGGACTATTTTTTGGGGTCTTTTTGGATATTTTAGTCGGGAAAGAGCCGGTAATTTTGTGAAAGCATTTCGCATCGCTCCCCGGCTTCAGCGCCATTGCGCCGGTTGCTACCGGCATTGGCGGTAGCCGGGGGCTGGTTTTTCCCTTCCTTACTCACTACTCTCATGACCAAGCTCACCACCGGCCGCTGGCTGTTTTCCCTGAACGCGCTCATCACGGGCACGGGGGGCTTTCTGGCCGACTTCAACGCCAGTCACGTCTATAACCCGCGCTGGCCCCCACACGCTAAGTTTCACAACGGGCAGACGATGGCCGTTGGGGTCCTGCTGGCCGGGGCTTCGCTGTTCTTCACCTGGAGGCGGGCGGGCGACCGGCCAACGAACGTGTTGGCGGCGGCCCTTTTCGGGGGCTCCTTGTTCTGGTCGCAGGCCGCCGCCAACCTCTTTCCGGGCGTGGCCTGGACCGACCCCGAGCTACTCGGGCCAGGCCAAAGTATGGACCAGTTTCCACCCCAGCTCTACATCGACCTGGGCATGACGGCGTTGGTGCTGGTGGCCACCTGGCTCAGCTGGCCGCGGACCCCGGCCGCCCCCGCCCCCAAGCTGCAGGCGGGATAAGGAACCCAGCCGGCCCTTTTCCGACCCATTAACTTTTCCATTTTCCTTATGAAAGCGCTCCAATTGCACGGTTACGGCTCGGGCGACAACCTGATGCACGAAGAAATCCCTACCCCCCAGGCGGGGCCGGGTCAGGTGCTGGTGCGCGTGCGCGCCGCCGCCGTTAATCCCCTGGATGCCAAGCTCGCCTCGGGCGCGATGCGGCAGTTCATGCCCCTGGCCTTTCCCTGGATTCCGGGCATGGACTTCGCTGGCACGGTGGAGGCCGCGGGCGCGGGGGTAACCACGCTGCCGCCCGGCACCGCCGTTTACGGTACCAACCCGGCCGGCGGGGCCTACGCCGAGTACCTGGTAGCCCAGGCCGATGCCGTGGCCCTCAAGCCCGCCTCGCGCTCCTTCGAGGAAGCCGCCTCGGTGCCCGTCGCGGCGCTCACCGCCTGGCAGGGGCTGATGCGGGCGGGGCAGCTGCAAGCCGGCCAAACCGTGCTCATTCACGGCGGGGCGGGGGCCGTGGGCGCCTACGCGGTGCAGTTTGCCCACCAGCTGGGGGCGCGTGTCATCGCCACCGCCGCCGCCAAAGACCTGGATTTTGTGCGCTCGTTGGGGGCCGATGAGGCCCTTGACTACCGCGCTACGCCTTTTGAAACGGTGGTGCGCGACGTGGACGTGGTGTTCGACTTGGTGGGCGGCGACGTGCAGCAGCGCTCCTTCGGGGTGCTCAAGTTCGGCGGCTACCTGGTAGCGACCAGCCAGCCCCCCTCCCCCGAAGAAGCCGCCCGGCACGGCGTCCACGGCGTGATGTTTGGGATGAAGCCCTCGGCCGAAGACCTGGCCCGCGTGGCGCAGCAGTTGGATGCGGGTACGCTCCAAACCGATGTCGCCCGCACGTACCCCCTGGCGCAGGCGGGGCAAGCCTGGACCGATAGCGCCCGCCGCCACCCGGCTGCCGGACCCCCCGCTACCCCACCTCCATCCGCACCCAACGTCCACGGGAAAATCGTGCTGGTTGGCACGAGCGAGGCTGAATAGCTGGCCCCTCACGGAAGCGCCCTTCTCACCAGCTTACCTCCCGTCCCCTCATTACTCCCTTCAACCATGACCACTGAACAGCTCACCGCACTCCTCACGTTTAGCTTGGCCGCGATGAAGACCGGCAGCACCATCGCGGCGGCAGCGGCCGCCGACATCCGGCACGATGCCCACGACTCCCAACTGCAGGTAGTGCTCGACCAGGGCACCGAAACCGCGCGGCAGTGGGCGGCCCGCATCGACCGAGCGCTGGCCGAACTGGGCGGCGAAGCGGCCCCGGTCAACCACGCCGTGCAAGCGCATTACGAAGTGGATAAGCGCCTGCGCGGCTTCGCGAAGGACGAGGCCGCGCGGGACCTCAGCATTATTGCGTCCGGGCAGCGGGCACTGCACTACTGGATGGCAATTTTTGAGACGGTGCGGACCTACGCCGTGCGGGCCGGCCTACCCCAGATAGCGCAAGAAATACAAGCCAGCCGCGACGAGGCGAAACTAGCCGACGAGCAGCACGCGCGGGTGGCCGAGCAAATTCTGAGCGCCTGAACGGCCGGCAGGGGCCACCACCGCCGGTCAAGCAACGGGTTACCCGCCGGATGAGCGGGCGGGCCACGCCACAGCATCTCCGACGGGAGTTGCGCCGGTAGTAGCGGTTGAGCCGTCGAACCGAGCGGCTGCGCAGTAATCCGCAGCACACCTAAGACAGGCACTGATTTTAGACAAACATTAATTTAAATAAAATTACTCATGGTTGACACGACCCCGCACACCAGCCGCACGGCCCACCTGCTCGCCCTCATGAAGCAGGGTGATGACGCCTTCAACGCCCGCGACACTGCCGGGATGGACGCGATACACAGCCCCGACATGATTGCGTACACCACCGGGAACGCCGCGCCCCTCTACGGACGGGCCGCGCACGCCGGGGCGATGGAGCAGATGTTCAGCATGTTTCCCGACGTGCGCGTCCACAACGACCCCTACCCCATTCAATTCGGCAGCGGCGACTGGATTACCGTGATTACGCGCGTCACCGGGACCTTCACGGGCAAGATGACCTCGCCCGACGGCCACGTGATTGCCCCCACCGGCAAAGCATTCGACGTCGAGTTTAAGCAAACCGTTAAGTGGGACGGCGACCGGCTCATCGAAATTGCTGCTTTCTGGGATTCCGCCCTCCAAGCCAAGCAGATGGGGCTCGCCTAACCACGCGGGGCGGGAAACGGCCCGCCCCGTAGCGGCCCTGGTGACGGAATAATCGCTGGGAGCAGTTCGCGGGCGGGCGGGCAGTCGGCAACCGCTTTTCAAACCAAGCAAAAAGGTACCGCTCAGGGCAAAAGCACCTTCCTCACCAGGCCCGTGCCAGGCAACGCGGCCGGCTCGCATTTAACAAGCTCGCACTTAAGCAAAAAAATTTATGCAACCAATCGAAGCACTTCGCACGCCCGACGGGCGTTTCCAGGACCTGCCTGATTTTCCGTATGCGCCGCACTACGTGGATTCGCTGCCCGGCTACGAGGGCCTGCGCGCGCACTACCTGGACGAGGGTCCGAAGGATGCCGAGCGCACCTTCTTGTGCCTGCACGGGGAGCCAACCTGGTGCTACCTCTACCGCAAGATGATGCCGGTGCTGCTGGCGAGCGGGGCGCGGGTAGTGGCCCCCGACTTCTTCGGCTTCGGGCGGTCCGACAAGCCCGTGCGGGACGCGGCCTACACCTTTCCCTTCCACCGGGAGTTTCTGCTGCGGCTCGTGGAGCACCTCGGGCTGCGCCATATTACCCTGGTCGTGCAGGATTGGGGCGGGACGCTGGGTCTCACCCTGCCCGTGGACCCCGGCTTCCGGGCCCACCTGGACCGGCTGCTGGTGATGAACACCGTGCTGCCCGTCGGTCAGCCGCTCGGGCCGCATTTCTACGAGTGGCGGGCGCTGGTTCGCAGCCAGCCGGATTTGCCCGTAGGAGAAATGATTCGCGCGATAACGCCCCAACTCACCGACCAGGAGCTGGCGGCCTACGATGCACCTTTTCCCGATAGTCGCTTCAAGGCCGGTGCCCGCACCTTCCCCGAATTGGCGATGGTGACCCCCGACATGCCCGGCGTGGCTGAAGCCCAAGCCGCGCTCCGGTTCTGGGGCGAAGAATGGGCCGGTCCGACGTTCATGGCCATCGGCGGCAAGGACGCCGACCGGGCTACGATGGATACGTTGCGCGGCCAGATTCGCGGCTGCCCGGAACCGCTCGTGGTGCCCGAAGCCGACCACTTTCTTCAGGAGTGGGGCGAGCCGGTAGCCCAGGCCGCGCTCCGCGCCTTTGGGGATAGCTAGCGCTGGCCAGGCAACCCTTACGACAAGGCCCGGTGAAAGCCGGCGGGGGCACGCTCAAAACCAGGCTGCTATCCTACGGTGGGGCCTTTGCCAGTTTGAAATCACTAGCCGTGAGCAGCGTGGCGCATTCCGGCTACAACAAACCCCAGTTCAGCTAAAGCCGCCCGTTGTGCCGCCCGGACCTTTGCTTTCCCTTACTTCAAGAAGCAGTAGCATAGACGTAACTCTTATTACCGGGGCCTCTTCGGGCATCGGCGAGGCCCTGGCCTAACAGTTGGCGGCCGACGGGCACCACCTGTTTTCAGTGGCCCAGTCGGCCGACAAGCTCCGGGCGTATACGCTTACCTTAAAAGAAGGCCAATTCAGCCTGGAGTCTAGCAGCTTATACTAAGCCACAAAGGCATGATCTATAACATCAGTGCTTATATAGGCACAGCTAAAATGGTAATTACAAATTACTGACCATCAGCATCAATTAATTCAATAAGGGCCTCCTTATTATATCAAAGGCATTAACTACTGCCTATTTGATTCGCGGCTGCTAACCGACCGTCTCCATAAAATCCATCAACTCGCGTAAGGGTAACTGGAGCGCGCGGGCCAGCGAAATCAAAACGTCTAGCGTGGGGGCCCCTTTTGCGTGCTCAATACGCTGCACCGTCAACTTAGCCACATCGGCATAATCTGCCAAGGCTTGTTGGCTCCATCCCCGCCTTTCCCGAAGAGTTCGCAAATGCACGCCGAAGGCCTCGACACTGGCCGGATTTTTCACGTCGGAAAACTCCTCTAGCCTGAGCGTTTAATTGGTATAACATACTTATCCAAAATGGGGTTTTTTGCGTACCTTGCTAGCTCCTTTCCTGCCTTCGGTGGCGGAGAGATGCTCGCCTGCCTATGCCCGTTTCCTTTCAAGGGCCTCGCCTTACTCAACTGCGCCGGGGGTTGCCAGCTCCCCCTCAGACTTACGGTTGGTCGCGAACGGCCCTAGCATGGGCGGCCTACGTATCGCCGACTGCGCTGGCTCGCCTGGAAACCAGGGGTATCGGCACGGCCCCCACGCTGGCCGGAGTCCTACGCTTTTGTCAAGACCAGGGAATCAACTTAGCATGTGTATTGACTCCAGATAATGCCCGAATTCCGCTCCAGGCGTTTCGGGATGTGTTTCAACCAGCGTTTTTTACCCAGGCTAACGACTCGCTACGCACCTTGCGCAATCTGCTGACGCCAACGCTCGCCGCGCTAGACACGTGTCAACTAGCGCTTCACACTTATGGGTGGGTTGGACTGGGAAAAGGAACGGATACGAATGGTATACTCCGAAAAGCCGATGGTTCTAGTACAGTGCCGGAAGTGTACAACAGGCCGCTTATGGTCGTGCAGCAAGAGAAGCAGCGCTTAACTGTGAGCAGATAATGAGGTTAGCAAACTTAGTAAGGGTAAGCATGGGGTACAGTTGCGCGTTTTCCTCCTTTATCTTATGAATTCTGTAAATATTGGCGAACGCCTCACCCAACTCCGGGCGATGCTGGCTGCCGAGTCCCTTACACCCAATGCTTGGCCCCT
Organism: uncultured Hymenobacter sp.; assembly: GCA_937871705.1. Classification (GTDB taxonomy): domain Bacteria; phylum Bacteroidota; class Bacteroidia; order Cytophagales; family Hymenobacteraceae; genus Hymenobacter. The sequence continues at coordinate 4,301 of CALMOO010000069.1, read as the reverse complement.
TACCCAGCTGGCCCGTAAGGCCGGGGTGTCGCTCGCTGCTTACACCCGGCTCGAAAGTACGGGCCGCGGGAGTACGGACGTCCTAGCGGCAGTGCTTCACTTTTACCAAGGCAGGGGATTTAACTTGGCCTGGGTGCTAACCCCAGACAATGCTGATATTCCTGTACAAGGATTCCGCGACATCTTTGAAGACGAAAAGCTGCCCCAGGCCAGGCAGCCGCTTTCTAATCTGCACCGCCTTCTGCAGCCGGTGATGGCTGGCCTCGACGCGGGCCAGTCGCTTCCTCCCGAGGCCCTGAGCCCGCTGCTAACGCAGATCCGGCAAGGAGTCCTCCACGCCCTCAATCACTTGCTACCTCCCCGGCGGCTGGTGTTGAGCGAAGAGGACTTGCGCACGTTTCAGCGGCAATTGCCCCCAGTGCGCGCACAATCAACTGGTTGGCGCTCGGCGGCGCTCTACACGGTGCCCTACCACTACTACAAAGTGGGCGATTCCCTCCCTCAGTGTGGCGAACTCGTTTCCTACTTGGCTTATGACCCGGGCCTGGAAGAGGTTTCCAATAGCCTCAAATGTGGAGCTTGTCAGAGCTTGTTGCGCGTGGCTTCCACCTCTTCTGACTCATTGGGTACCCCCGCGGCCGCACCGCGTTAGCCCACTGCCCCGGCAGCATTGTTTCCACTGATTTTAGTTAATTCTCGCCTAAACGGCCTGACTACCTGCGCTGATTTCTCCCGTCCCAGGGCCGCTCAATCATGGGCAGCTATCCAGTAGGCCTACCCCGTAGGCTTGATAGCGAGGCCCAAGCACACGACTTTATTTAACGGCTAATTTTCTTGTTGCTACTATGAAATCGGCTACACCCAACGACCCGAAGGTTGATTTCTTGAGCACCTTCTTTGTTCTTTATCCGCAGGCTTTCACCCTGGAGGAGGCCCGCCTTTTTGCTTTGGCCCTTAATAGCCTGACTCGAAATCCGCAACAAGTCACTTTCCAATTTGCTTTCAGTGACATTATCCCTGGCGGCAATGAGGATGGTAAGCAGTACGCTAAACTGCATGTGGCCATAAAACGGCTCATGCAGGCCATCAAATTCAAGACCTTCCAGCAAGGAAATAGCTGTACCCAATACATGCTCCTATTTTCCACCCTTAGTATGGATCCGGACACCGGGTTGGTAACGGGCAAGTTCAATTTCGACCTGAAAGCATATCTACTTGACCTGGGCGATAAGTTTACCCTTGATGACCTGGAATCATTACTCATGCTGCGCCAATAGGCCCTTTAGGAGTAATTTCTTACCGACCTTGAGCCTGCGTCTGTTTGTTCCATGTCGACTTCTGCTAGCGTACGCGCCTGAGAAAAGCTATTTACACATTGTTGAAGTAGCTTCTCTCAGGTGCTGGCAGCTGGTCCGCCGTTGTCTGTGCACCAGCGTGACCGTTACGCTCCGTACGGCAATCCTTTGCAGCCTGGATATAGCGCGTCATCAGGTCCGAACCGTCCTAGAGTCTGGTCGATTTTGGGGTGGTCGCGCATCGGCATCGTCTCGGTCAAGTGATGCAACCGGTTTGGGTATGGTGACACACCTTCCACGACTCCCCGTCGACTTCCGTACTGTCCGCCGGCTACGATTTGCATCAGACGCTGCTGGATAGCTTGCTGCTCGGCGTCATCTTGTCCCGACCGGTTTTCTCACACTTGACCCGGCCATCTTCGCAAACTTGGCCTACGAGCACCCCACCTAACCGTCCAGCAGATGCCTCGCCTAGTGGGAAATGCCAGGGCATGATTACCATACACAGCCAGTTAGGTGTGAGCACTCCGTTCCGCGTGATGCTGCCGGCGTAGCACGAAGCTAGGCAGGCCCCTTCCGCTTGGAACGATTAGCTTACCCAGTCCTTTCGGGCCGTTCTGACAGCAGAACCAAGCCTTCTGCTTCTGTCCGCCTACCTGGTCACCCGCAACCTTCTCTTCGCGAGCCACTCGGTCCGGGGCCTTTTCTACGCCAGGAATATCAACTCGGATGGCTTTCTTCGTTACTACGCATAATAGCAACCAGTCTGTCATTCAACGCTATTGCCTCTTCAACGGCTTGGCGTGTCTCCTTTGAAAGTGGTAGATGATTCAGCATATCTTGCAACTTACTTTTTGATTCTTGCACGTCGCTATAAAGCGATATTTTAGGTTTATAAAATTCGCAATTTGTGCACGGCCCTTGCTGACTGCAACTATCAAAAAAATCATAGATGCAGAATCCGTGACCGAGGTCGACAGAGGACAACGAATCGTCTTCGGGTGTCGGGACGTCGCTAGTCGTGGTAGGCTCTTCTAATTGCTTGAGTTGACGTTTGTCGACACTAACTTGATTCGCCCTAGCGTAAGCGTCCTGAAGTTCACGCTCATTTACGCCAGTGTAAAAGCTGAGAACGTTATTGGATCGGTGCCCGAACAAATACTGCACACTCGATGCATCCATTGGTATCGGAGCGTTAATCAGTTCGTGGGCAATGGTATGTCGAGCCCGATGGCTGGTAATTTTCCCAAAGGCATCTTCGACGGGAATGCCAGCTTTGCGACATAACACAGGAATAAGTTTTCCGTTGATGTACGAATACGGTATCTGTTTTCCCTTCCAAACAAATAGAAAATCTACTTCTTCCTTTGATCTGTAATCCCACTGTTCGGGAATAGAGGGACGCATTTTCTCCCACAGCTCAATGGCGTCTCCCACTACCTTAAGGACTGGCCTCGGAAAACTAAAATCAGACTTTCCTCTTGGTACAGTCAAAGAGCAGATTGTCGGGTTTGAAGAGGAACTGTGCTCGTTTTCCTCCCAAAATGCAGGTCGAATGCATCCTACCTTCAAGCGACGGATTTCATCGAGACGCAACCCTGTAAAAAGCCAGATAATCGCTATTGCTCGTACCATAGCCAGCGGATACCAGCTTTTAGGAGTGGCCTCACTACTCTTGACTGATGTTGAGTTACTAATAGGTAGATCCTCCTGCGTGAGTGACAATCCAGCTTCCCGCAGTTTGGCCCATAAGGCAGGAGCAATCGGCCGGGGATTCTGCCTCCGCCGGCGCAAAAGACTCTTAGGGGTGGCCAAATAGTATTCAACGTCGAAGGATAGTGGAAACAATTTCGCGTGGTGGCACTCGCTGAAAAATATACGTAAACTTTCCAGTAAATCCTTCTTATAAGAAGGCTTTGCCGGCTCACCTCGTTTGTGCGTTGAACGGATTCTTGGGTGTCGCCACTGTTTTTTATCTATTTTTACCATAGCTGTCACAAAGGCAATGGCCCTACTTCCGGTCCAATGCTGCGGTCCCGCAGCGTTTGGATACTTTTCAGTGTCCCATCTTGCGGCTATGGCGATAGCAGCTTTCTTTCGGTTGAGCGCTCTATCTACACATTTTGTGATATAACTCCACGCCGGAATCATAGCAACCCAATCAGCGGACATCGCGTCGTCTATTCCAATTATACCTCTCCTGTTCTGGATGGGCGTAGGTAGACAATCAGGCAGTATTTTAAGATTATATAGTAAGGTTGACAAAAATATATAGCTATTTCTGGACCTGTTATGGGAAGACGATCCTTCGCACAGTTTCTCTAAAACGGGTAGAGTGAGCATTTCCAGAACTGGGTTGCGATTGGCTAGCAGGGCGGAGCAGGTGGCTTCACTCACCAGCAATAAGGGGCCCCTGCCAATTCGTTTGCTCTCGCTCGAAAGAGTATGTAATGCTTGCTCGACTGCGACTCCTCCAAAAATATTCCGAGCGGCAACGAGCGTGTGACAATTGCCAACTAACTTATATATCTGTATTCTACACAATAGATAAGCGCAGGCCATAATGCACTGACGGGAATAGACAGCTGAAATGTGTCGGGCGTCTTCGGAAGCATAGTGGATGCTTTTGAATTCCTTATCCGTCTGACCAACTATCTCTACCCACGTGGTGTCGTCCCAAGCCCACAGACTCGTTTGCCGTCGATGCATCTCGTGCAGTAGCAATGAAATGCACGCATGATTGCGGCTTATGTTTCCTCTCTGACATCCGTAGTGCAGCAGCGCGGCCTCGATGGGCTGAATAAGCCGAGTCAAGCGCTGATCCATTGCCATTTTGAGTGCGTTCCAATCTGTATCCCAGTGGGTGCCATGCGCATTCCACTTGGCTAGCTCGGTCTTCTCTGCCGGACTTATAGTGAAACTCGTATCACAAGGGGGGGCTTGAAAGGGCCAATTCCGGACAGACACCTCTCTCTTTATTTTAGAAGATGGGCGTTCGGTCATAGC
>CALMOO010000068.1 GCA_937871705.1 uncultured Hymenobacter sp. | reverse complement strand
GTCTTTAACGATAGCCGGGGGTAGGGGCGGCGCGGTGGTCGTTTGGCCGCAGGCAGTGGTGAGCGAGAAGAGTGACAGCCAAGCGGCGAAGCGCAGCTTTTGCGGGCAAAGAGTAAGCATGAGCAGAATAGGCACAGACGCAACTTAAGCAGGAATGCAACAGTCGTTGGCCCGCTTCTACGGTAACAAGCATTTTTATTTTACTGCTTTGCGCATTTTCCTACCCCTGCTCTTGCTACTAGGCAGCGCCTGGGCTGTCCTGGCCCAGCCCAAAACGCCCGCCGACTTTGGCTACCGCCACCTCACCATGCGCTACCAGCGCGACACAGTAGACATCCTGGTGCTGTCGAAAAAGGGCGAGGAACTGAAGCGCAAGCCGGTGTTTCTGTTTGTGCAGGGCTCGCTGCCGCAGCCTGTCATTATGTACGACGAGCGCGGCGCCTTTCCCATGCTGCCTTTTGAAACGGATACGCTGCTGACACGCTATCACCTGGTCGAAATCAGCAAGCCGGGCATTCCGGTGGTAGCCCATACCAAGGCCCTGACGCCTAACTATGCCTACCTAGACCCTAAAATCGGTCAGGTCCCGCTGGCCTACTGCCAGCGCAACTACCTCGAATACTACGTGGCCCGCGACGCAGCCGTGCTGCACTACCTCACCCGTCAGCCCTGGGTGCAGGCCAATAATATAACGGCAATGGGCCATTCAGAAGGCAGCAACGTGGTGGCTCGGCTAGCGCGGCACCCCGGGCCCCTACGCCGTGTGGTGTACCTCAGTGGCAGCCCGCTAGGCCGCATGCTCACTGTCATTTCCGGCAATCGGCAAGATGCGGATTCGGTGGGCGCGGAGAATAATTTCACCTTCTGGAAAGAGATAGTGGCTAGCCCTAAAGAAAACAACTGTCTAGGCGACACGCATTTGCTGGTGTCTTCCTTGTCGTCTACCCAAACACCGCTCGACGATTTTTTGCACAGCAAAATTCCCGTTTTTGTGGGCTATGGCACCCGCGACCGCTCGGCGCTGCTCGAAGATTATATGCGCCTGGAAATGATACGAGCCGGCAAAACCAATCTCACGTTTCACGCCTATCCCGGACTAGAACACAATTTTTTCGGCTTCACCAACGGGCAGGTGGACTATGAGAAATGGAACTGGGACCGTGTAGCTCGCGACTTTTTCACTTGGATGAAAACGCATTAATTTCTACTTCATTGTCAGAAACTTCTGCTGCATCACTTCCTGCACTGAGCGGCCCGAAATCTTACTTTCGAGCCACGAAATGATGTCAAAATAAAGAAATGGCCGCCGGTCGAAGGGCCGCGCGGCTATCTCTTCCAGCTTGGCTTTCAAGTGAATAAATTCGTCGTGCAGCTGGCCAGGTGCGCTGTGCCCCGCGCGCCGCAAAAATTTAAACACCTCGATTTGCATGGGCTGCTGGTCGTTCATCTTACCCAGAAAATGGTAAACGGACCGGATTTGGTACTCCAGCTCGGCATCCTGGCCAGCTTCGTAGTGCGCCACCAAGTTCAGGATGCGGGCAAAGCACTGCAAGTCTTCGCGCAGGCTCAGGTCTTTGTGGTCAATAATGCGGTTTAAGTACTTAATAGCCTGCTTGTACTGGCCACTACCAAAGTAGAGGCAGGCAATTTTGTAATAGAAAACCAGTGTGCGGTGCAGGTCGAGTTGCGACTTGTACTGGCCCAGCTGCTCCAACAGCTCTGGTATAATCTCTACCCCCTCCGTGAAGCGCGCCTCCAGAAAGCAGGCGTTGATACGGTTGGTCCAGATGTACTGAAACAGCAGCATCTCCGTGTTGGGGGTAGCACGGCGGGTTTGGTTGGCGGCGAAGTCCTCCAGCACGCGCAGCACCTCCATAAACTTGCTGTAGTACAGCAAATTAAATAAAGCTGCAAGTAAATTATGCAGGCCTTTTATGTAGAGCATAGTCTGGCTGTCCTTCAGGTGCGGCACCTGCTCAAACAGGTCTACCCACTTCTGCGCGTAGCGGTAGCACGCTCTAAAATCTTGGTTAATAGTGTGGTACCAAACGTGTGCTTGATAGAAGTACAGCTTCTCCCAAAAGCCACTGTTGCGCGCCAACTGAGCCGGCATGTGTGCCTGAAAGTACTGAGTAAACTGCTCGTGGTCAGCCTGGTTGCGCGCGTGCCCCGCTTGCAGATACAGCCCATACAGCCGCAGCGACGCATTGGACAGCGCGTGCTGCTGGCTTAGGTGGGCGGCCGTAGCCGTGGCCTCGGCAGCCAACGACTCAGCCCTACCCTGCAAGCTGCGCGTGATGTACTGCGACTCGATAATCTTCTCAAAATCAATGGCTAGTAGCGCCACATGCGGCATTTCGGCCTGCTGGGCTGCTAGCTTCACTTTGGCCAGCATGCGCAGGCTTTGCTGGTAGAAGCCTTTGTTGTAGAGCACGCGGGCGTAGTCGAGTTGTTCGTGCAGCTGTATATCAGGGTTTTGGCCGGCGTGGTAGATGCGCAGGCTCGCCAGCAATTGCTTATACAAATTTGCCTTAAGATTAGCGAGTTGCGCGCGCTTTAGGGCGGGCACCTGCGTCAGTACGCGCTCCTCAGTGTAATGCTCCTGAGCATCGAGGGCGTCGAAAAGCTGCAGAAATTTTAGCCCCTCCGTGGAGCCCTGCCGATTGGTAAAAAGCCGAAAATGACGTTTTTCGGACTGCGTCAGGGATTTTATCAGCTGAAAAACCGGCTCACTGGCTCTGTTAGGCATTGTATGATGTCAGTATGCAATCAGTTGTATATCAACTAAATAATGCAGAAGCCAGTTTATTGGAAATAATATAAACCAGCAAAAATGATTTTTGATGGAGGAATAATTACTACTACTTGCAGTGCAATCAACTGCTATAGCCCCGCACCAACGGGTTTTTTGACTCCATGATGACGCAAAAAATTCAGATTTTTGATACTACCCTTCGCGACGGCGAGCAGGTGCCGGGCTGCAAGCTAAACCAGCAAGAGAAACTAGTTATTGCCCGGCAGCTCGAACTACTGGGCGTCGATGTAATTGAGGCCGGCTTTCCTGTGTCGAGCCCCGGCGACTTTGCCGCCGTGGCGGCCATCGCTGCCCAAACCCGCGAAGCCACCGTGTGCGGCCTCACCCGGGCCGTTGAAAACGACATCCGGGTAGCCGCCGACGCCCTGCGTAGTGCTCGCCGGCCGCGTATTCACACCGGCATCGGCACCTCGGAGTCGCACATTCAGCACAAGCTGCGCACCACGCAAGCCGACGTGCTGGAGCGCGCCGTAGCCGCCGTGAAACTGGCCAAAAGCTTTGTCGAAGACGTAGAGTTTTACGCCGAAGATGCGGGCCGCACCGACAACGAATTCCTGGCTCGCGTGTGCGAAGCTGCTATTGCGGCCGGCGCCACGGTGCTCAACATCCCCGACACGACTGGCTACTGCCTACCCCACGAGTACGGCGCCAAGATTAAGTACCTCTACGAAAACGTAAAGGGCATCGACAAAGCCATTCTGTCGACCCACTGCCACAACGACCTAGGCCTGGCCACCGCCAACTCGATTGCGGGCGTCACCAACGGCGCGCGGCAGATTGAGTGCACCATCAACGGGGTAGGCGAGCGCGCCGGCAACACGGCCCTCGAAGAAGTCGTCATGATTCTACGCCAGCACCCCTACCTCAACCTCACGACGAACGTGAACACGCGCCTGCTGGCCGAAACGTCGGCTATGGTGTCGCACCTCATGAGCATGCCGGTGCAGGCCAACAAGGCCATTGTAGGCGCCAATGCCTTTGCGCACAGCAGCGGCATTCACCAGGAT
>CALMOO010000067.1:4517-5171 GCA_937871705.1 uncultured Hymenobacter sp. | reverse complement strand
TTTGCCGACTCGACAGCTGATTTTCACCAGGCGGTGAAGAATGGACAGAACTCGCTTAGCTGGTTTTCGCGCAACCTGCCGGGCGTGCCCTACCCCTTTCCCAAAATGACAGTCTTCCAGGGCTTTGCCGATATGGAATACCCCATGATGGTGAACGATAGCCCGCAACGCGACTTGAAGTTTGCGCAGCTGGTGGAAGACCACGAAATTGCCCACACGTACTTCCCGTTCTACATGGGCATCAACGAGAGCCGCTACGCCTTCATGGATGAAGGGTGGGCGACCACATTTGAACTGTTCATCGGGCGGGCCGAAAATGGCGCGGCTGCGGCCGACGAGTTCTACAAGAAGTTTCGGGTAAACCGCTGGATTCACGACCCCAGCACGGCCGAAGATTTGCCGACCATCACGCCATCGAGTGAGCTGAAAGCGGGCTACGGCAACAACTCTTACGGCAAGGCATCGCTGAGCTACCTGGCTTTGCAAGACATGCTAGGGGAGGAGCTGTTCAAGAAAAGCCTGCACACCTACATGGACCGCTGGCACGGCAAGCACCCCATTCCATGGGACTATTTCAACTCTATGACCAGCGCTTCGGGCAAAGACCTGAACTGGTTTTTCAACAACTGGTTTTTCACCAACGGCTATATCGAC
>CALMOO010000067.1:0-4507 GCA_937871705.1 uncultured Hymenobacter sp. | reverse complement strand
CGCCCTGACCCAAGCCAACAAAACAGCCCAGGGCACGGTGGTAACGCTGAAGAATATCGGCGGCTTCGCGGTGCCCGTCAACCTGAAAGTGAACTACGCCGACGGCAGCAGCGAAACCCTGCACCGCACGCCCGAAATCTGGCGCACCAACCAGCAGCAGGCCACCATCACCCTACCCCCCGCCAAAGCGGTGCAGTCGGTGGAGCTAATAAACGGCCTGTTTATGGACGCCGATACGAGCAACGACCGCCTGACGGTGAAGTAGTTTTCTTGCCAACGTACTCGGTAGAAAGCCCGCTCAGCCACATAGGCCGAGTGGGCTTTTTTGCGTGTAGCTGGCAGTTGCTTCGTGTTAAAATGCGTAGCCAACACCGAGTTGACTATCTAAAACGGAGCCTGGCTGCCCAATGCCGTACCAGTCGCCTTCATAATAGCAGTCACATACCCCGAGGCCAGTAGGATATACTTTGATGCCAAGCCCGATAGTGGCGGTAAGATGTTGCGCAAAGCGCCATTGATAGCCCAGCCCCAAGCTGCCTCCGTTGCCCTTGAAGGTTTTCTCCGACCGGTAGGAAGCCCCCGGATACTCAGCTATCACGGTTGCATGGCTGGTGAAAGCCCCCGCTAAGGCTTGAATATACAAGCCGGATGGGGCGTTAGGCCGGAAGTAGTAGCGAGCAGCGAGGGCCGCTTGGTAGCCGCGAAAATGATTGGTAAAGTAGCGGGCCCCGAGCAAACTCAACGAGAAATGGCGGCCCAAGTGCTGCTCCACCTGCGCCCCAATGTTGGCGGATGGCCCATAGCTGCCTACCGACACCACCGGACCTTGCGCGGATTGGTCGGGTGCTGGGGCCTGAGCCCAAGCGCTGGGTAGTGAGCTAGCTAGGCAGGCGAGGAGTAAGCAGTATTTCATAGTAGAAAAAGAAAGCGGCTTGAGTGACCAATGAAGTAAAAGTATCTTGCGACGGCAAAACATTACTTAGCTGATTACTAAACCTCGCTAGCAGTTGCATCCTTCCCTCACCAATGCCGTCGCCTACATTCAGGCCCACTCCCATAATTTCCAGCCCACTACGGGCATCATCCTGGGCACCGGCCTAGGCGCGCTGGCGCGGGAAGTAGAAATTGAGTATGAAATCAGCTACGCGGATATTCCCAATTTTCCGGTTTCGACCGTGGAGAGCCACGCCGGCCGCCTGTTGCTCGGCACGCTGAATGGCCAGAAAGTAGCCGTGCTGCAAGGTCGATTTCACTACTACGAGGGCTACACGATGGAGCAGGTGGTGCTACCCGTGCGCGTGCTGAAGCTGCTAGGCATCGGGCAACTGTTTGTGAGCAACGCCGCTGGTGGGCTCAACCCGGATTTTCAGATTTCGGACTTGATGCTGCTCGACGACCACATCAACCTGCTGCCCACCAACCCGCTCATCGGCCCTAACGACGCGGCGCTCGGCCCGCGCTTCCCCGATATGTTTGCGGCCTACGACGCTGGCTTGCTGGCCCGCGCTGAAGCCGCCGCCCAGGCGCTGGGCCAAGCTGGCACCACGCGGCGCGGCGTGTACGCGGCCGTGCCGGGCCCCATGCTCGAAACGCCCGCCGAGTACCGCTACCTGCGCACCATCGGGGCCGATGCGGTGGGCATGAGTACGGTGCCCGAGGTGATTGCGGCGCGCCACCTGGGCTTGCCAGTGCTGGCCGTGTCGGTGATTACGGACCTGTGCTACCCCGGTCACATCAAGCCGGTCATTATTGCTGATATCTTGGCGGCGGCGGCGGTGGCGGAGCCTCGACTGACGGCCTTGATGAAAGCGGTGCTGGCGAAATAAGCCAGCGCTAATTTATTTTAAGAGCAAGGTTTTCTGGTCTTTCACCAGCACTGTAAACACGCCCACGCCGCCCTGCACGGTGCTGTGGATGGCCGACGGCTGCGAAAACGGGTTGCCATTGGCGTTGCGCGCGTCGCGCGTCGACTGCCGGAACGCGTAGTACAGCGAATCGACGTGGTAGAGCGTGGCCGTGATGGTGTCGTTCTGGTTGAAGCGGTAGCGGGTGACCTGCGCGTAGGACTGGCCGTTGAAGAGCCGGTCGGTAATGTCGTTGTCGGTATCCGAGTTGTTGGAGGGCTTGCCCCGGTGCAGCTGCAGGCGGTAGTAGTCGATGGTGGCTGCCGGGTCGCGCCACTTGGTCATAAAATACGCCTTGCGGCTGGTATCGGCCAGCGCGTTAAACTTGTACTTAACCGAGTCGATGGGAATGAAGGTGGGCACCACGGCCGTGCCCGTCAGGTGCCGGCCGCGCTTGTCCTGCGCGTCGAGGGCAAACACCTGGCCAGCCTGCGCCGTGATGGGCGCCGTGCCGATGTGGGTGTAGTACTTGCCCGTCGTCTCGTCGAGCCCCGGCCGAAATTGCAGGGGCATGGTTTCGCCGTTGGGCAGCGTCAGGGTCACGGTTACGTCGGTGGGTAGCTGCACCTTTTGGCCGTTGGGCAGGGCCAGCAGGTATGAGCCCGCGGCCACAGCCTGGCCATCATCGAGGTAGGGCACCGACTCCGTCATGGCCAGGCGCGGCACCGTACCATTTTCGAGGTAGCACTCGGCCACTAGTTGGTTGGCGTAGTAGGGGAGGGGCACGTTAAGGTCCTTTTGGAGGCTACCGCAGGCAGCGGCCAGCAGCCCTACCCCCCCCAGCCAGCCGAAGCTCAGCATGCGCTTCATAACGTAAGTAATCATATACTTATCAATCATTAAATAAATACACCCATCCCAAAGTCAGGGGCTTCAGCCCCGTATCTGCGAAATCAGTTAAATCCGTTGAATCTGTGGTCTAGAATTTGAAATTGTATGTCACCGAGGGGATAAACGGGAACAGCGACACCTGCTTGGCCGCGTAGCCTGTCACCTGGTCGGTGGCTTTGTCGCGAGTTTGGTCGAAGTAGATGAAGTAGGCATTGCGCCGGTTGTAGGCGTTGTAAATACTAAATGTTAAGTCGCGGTCGCCGCCCATGCGCGAGGGCGCCAGCTTGTACACCATGCCCAGGTCGAGGCGGTGGTAGGGAATGAGGCGGTACGAGTTGCGGTCGGGGTAGATGGGCACCGCCTGGATGCCGCCCTGGTAAATATCCTGCAAGCCGAAGCGGCCCAGCGGTAGGGTAGTGGGCGCCCCGCTCGTGTACACAAAGCTGGCCGTGAGGCTGATGCGCGTACTAAGCTGGTGCAGCACCACCACGGTCAGGTTGTGGCGGCGGTCGTAGTTGGGGTAAAAATCCTGGCCGTTGTTGATGCCGCTCGTGCCGAGCTGCGGCGGGAAGTTGCGCTTGGTCCAGGCCAGGGTGTAGCCTATCCAGCCGGTGGTTTTGCCCTGCTTTTTCTCGAGGTACAGCTCGTTGCCATAGCTCCAGCCGCGGCCGAAAAGGAACTGCGAATCCAGGTTTTCGTTGGCAAAAATCTGAGCGCCGTCCTTGAAGTCAATTACGTTTCTTGACCACTTATAATACACTTCGTCGGTGAGCAGAAACTTGCCGCCACCCAGCAAAAAGCTGATGCCTGAGCTCACCTGCTGCGAGCGCTCGGGCTTGACGGAAAGGCGCGACGGATACCAGATATCGGTGGGCAGCGAGGCGCCCGAGTTCGACACCAAGTGTACGTACTGGTACATAAGGGCGTAGCTGCCCTTGAGCGTCACGTTGTCGGAGAGCGAGTAGCGGGCCGAGGCGCGAGGCTCCAGGCCGCTGTAGGTATTGGTGCCGCTATGAAAGCCTGATGCGCGCAAGCCCAATTCGGTCTGGAGCTTGTCGTTAACCTTGATGTTGTCGCTGGCATACACGCCGCCTTCCTGGCCGGTATAGTTCACATCGGCCCCGAAGTTCACGCTCTTGTCCTGCGAGCTGCGCTGCAAGCGCCCTACCCCAAACTTGTGCTCGGTGAGGGCAGCGCCAAACCTGATGGTGTGCCGCTCGTTAGGCGTATAGTCAAAGTCGGTGCGCTCGGTGTAATCGAGGATGGTAGAGCCCAGGTCGAAGCTGAACTGGTCGATGGCATTGCCCAAGTCATACTTATACGACGTGATGGAGGCCGCCGTGTTCATCGTCAGGCGGGGCGAAAACGTGTGCTGCCACCGCCCGATACCCAGTGTATTGCCCCAAGTAAAGCTCGATTTGAAGCCGTTGGGCGAGGTGAAGCCGAAAATATCGCGCCCGAGGTAGCCCGTAAAAAACAGCTGGTCTTTCTCGCCCAGCGTGTAGTTGGCCTTGGCGTTGAAGTCGTAGAAGTAGTAGTCTGGGATGGGGCTGTAGTCCTCCTTGCCCGCGTTGGCGCGGTTGAGGGCACGGGTGAAAATGTCGAAATACGTGCGTCGCCCGGCCACGATAAACGAGCCCTTCCCCTTGTTAATTGGCCCCTCGAAGCTCAGGCGCGACGAAATCAGCCCGATGCCGCCGGTGGTGGTAAACTTCTGGCGGTCGCCCTCGCGCAGCTTCACATCGACCACCGACGAGAGCCTACCCCCGAAC
>CALMOO010000066.1:4893-9209 GCA_937871705.1 uncultured Hymenobacter sp. | reverse complement strand
GTTCTTACCCACGCGCTCGCCCAGGTCTTCTTGCCGCAGACTGCACTCGGAGAGCAGCCGCTGGTAAGAGAGGGCAATTTCAATGGCGTTGAGGTTTTCGCGCTGGATGTTCTCAATCAGTGCCATTTCCAGCATCTGCTGGTCGTCGGCCTTGCGGATGTAGGCCGGAATGCTGTCGAGGCCGGCCAGCTTGCTGGCTTGCAGGCGGCGCTCGCCCGAGATGAGCTGGTAGGAGTTGGTGCCCATCTGTCGCACCGTCACAGGCTGAATGATGCCTTGGATTCGAATGCTTTCGGCTAGCTCCTGCAGGGCATCCTGGTCGAAGTGCGTGCGCGGCTGGTAGGGGTTGGTTTCAATCTGGCCCACCGCAATCTGCCCCACAGAGTTCACGGGGTGCGGCACGAGGCGCTCGCGGTCCCCTTTTTTCTCGTAGCTCCCCTCAATCAGCGCGTTGAGGCCCCGGCCCAGGCCTCCGATTTTGCGCTTGGCGGCGCCTGCCGCGCCAGGGTTGGCGTTCAGGGCAGCCTGGATTTTCTCTTCGTTCTTCTCTGCAGACATCTTGGCAAGGTTCCGGAGGCCGAAAGTTCGGCGCCTACGGAATTTCAAAATTACGGACTAGGGCGCGAAGGGCAAGCTATATCGAAGGGTACTAGACAAACGCTACTGGCAGCACGTAGAAATGTAGAACGTCATGCTGACGAAGGAAGCATCTTGGCAGAATCGTTGAACTTTTGGGTTAGTACCCCAGCCAAAATGCTTCCTTCGTCAGCATGACGTTCTCTCAGCATTTACTTCAGCATAAGCACCACCTTACACCAGCTCATCCTCAGCTGCTTCCTCGGGCCGAGCTTCCACGCTGTTCTTCTCCACAATTTCGCGGGCCAAATTCAGGTAGCTCACCGCGCCTTTGCTCTCGGCGTCGTGCAAAATGACCGGGATGCCGAAGCTCGGCGACTCGCTCAGCTTCACGTTGCGCGGAATGATGGTGTCGAACACGAGCTGCTGAAAGTGCATCTGCACTTCCTCTACCACTTGGTTGCTGAGGCGTAGGCGCACGTCGTACATCGTGAGCAGAATGCCTTCGATTTCGAGGTTCGTGTTTAGGCGGCTCTGAATTATCTTGATGGTATTCAGTAGTTTGCCCAGTCCTTCGAGGGCGAAATATTCGCACTGCACCGGAATAATAACCGAGTGCGCCGCCGTGAGGGCATTCACCGTGATGAGGCCTAGCGACGGCGAGCAGTCGATGATGATGAAGTCGTACTGGTCGGCCAGGGGGCGCAGGGCCTCCTTCATCTTGTCCTCCCGGTTAGGCAGGTTTATCATTTCTACCTCGGCTCCGACTAGGTCGATGTGCGAGGGCATCAGGTCGAGGTGGGGTAGGATGTTGGTTTGCAGAATGATATCGGCGGGATTTACGCCGTCGACCATGCACTCGTACACGCTGTTCTCAATATCCTTGGGGTCGAAGCCCACACCCGACGTCGCATTGGCCTGGGGGTCGGCATCGACCAGCAGGGTCCGGTAGTCCAGCGCCGCCAGCGAGGCGGCCAGGTTGATGGCCGAAGTGGTTTTGCCAACGCCGCCCTTTTGGTTGGCTACCGCGATAATTTTGCCCATGTGCCTATAGATGTCAGTTGATAGTCGTTGGTTGACAGCAGCCAGCAGGGTAGGTTAACGGTTGGCGGTCAGCAGGGTCTGACAACTGACAACGGGCAACGAATAACTGACAACTGGCAACTAATAACTTTTGCCGTAGCATTGTACTGTTACAAAGATACATTCTTTCCTTAGTTTGCATGGCCTTATTTCTGGTGCGCCAAGCGGGTTTTTTCAGGGTTTGGCCAATGGCGTTAGCCGCCGGGCTGCTAGGGCTGGCTGGCTGCGGCAGCCCCAGCGGCGAGCTGAGCCCAGCCGAAGCGCGGCGTGTGTTTCGCTATAACCAGCCCGAAGCGCTCACCTCGCTCGACCCGGCCTTCACGCGCAACCAGGCCAATATCTGGGCCGTGTCGCAGCTCTACAACGGGCTAGTCGAGCTGGATTCGACTTTGCAGCCGGCTCCGGCGCTGGCGCGGCGCTACGTCATTTCGCCCGATGGCCGTACGTATACGTTCTGGCTGCAGCGGGGGGTAAGGTTTCACGATAGCGAGGTGTTTGCGCAGGGAAGGGGTAGGGAAGTAAAAGCCGCTGATTTTGTGTACTCCTTCCGGCGCTTGTTTGATGCAAAAACCGCTTCGCCGGGCGGCTGGATATTTCGAGGCAAAGTGTTGGAAGACAGCAAAGGTGAGATTAGCGACACCTGCTTCGTGGCAGTTAATGATTCAACGCTGCGCATCCATCTCAAAGAGCCGTTTATTCCCTTCCTGAGCATCCTCACCATGCCTTACGCCTTCGTGGTGCCGCATGAGGCGGTAGAACGTTATGGCAAAGATTTTCGCGAGCATCCAGTGGGCACTGGGCCGTTTCGGTTTCGGCTCTGGGATACGGGCAATGTGCTGCTGCTGCACCGCAATCGGCAGTACTGGCGGCGCGATGCGCAGGGCCGCCAGCTGCCCTACCTCGACGCGGTGCAAATCAGCTTTATCCAGGACCGCAAAACGGAGTTTCTGACCTTTTTGCAGGGCAAGCTCGACTTCCTCAGCGGTATCCGCGAGGGCTCGCGCGACCTCGTGATGAACCCCGATGGCTCAGTGCGGGCCGACTTCCAGGGCCGCTTCACGGTGCAGAAAGCGCCTTATCTAAATACCGAATACTTGGGTTTTCAGCTCGACTCGGCCAACCTTACCGGCGAGCAGGCTGTGCAAGGCCGCGCCCTGCGCGACAAGCGCGTACGCCAGGCGCTCAACTACGCGCTCAACAAGCCCGAGCTAGTGGCCTACGTGCTCAACCACACCGGCCAGCCGGGCATTTCGGGCTTCGTGCCGGCGGCCCTACCCTCCTTCTCAGTAGCGGCCGTGCCCGGCTACACCTACCAGCCGCAAAAGGCACGGCAACTGCTGCAAGCTGCGGGTTTTGGCCCTACCCACCCCCTGCGCCTGCGCCTAAGTACCGTGGCCGAGCGCAAGGCCGTGGGCGAATATTTACAGAAAAACTGGTTGGACATCGGCGTGCAGGTGCAGATTGACATTAACCAGGCCGCCACTCAGCAGGAACTGGTGGACAACGGCCGGACCGCGTTTTTTACCAAAAGCTGGCTCGGTGACTACCCCGATGCGGAGAACTATCTGTCGCTTTTCTACAGCCCCAACTTCAGCCCCGGGGGGCCCGATAAAACGCACTACAAATCAGCTGAATACGACCAACTTTATAACGAAGCTCGCCGCGAGCAAGAAGTGGCCCGCCGCATCGCGCTCTACCAGCACATGGACCGCCTGATTGTGGAAGATAGCCCCGTCGTTAGCCTGTACTATGACGAGGTTATTCGCCTCACCCAGAACAACGTGCGCGGCCTTACCCCCAATCCCATGAACCAGCTGCTGCTAGAACGCGTGCGCAAGCAGTAATTGGCAGCCTTCCGAGCGCTATTCCGTTACGCCGGTGCCGGCCAGTGGGTCGAGCCGACTTTTGAGGTAATTGATATATCTCTGCAGATTGTCGGGAATATCCTCCGCAGCGTAAACCGCTTTGGCCACCGCACCTATAATGAACCTCACCTCTACTGGGCACGCCTCTAGCCTCCTCTCCAAAAAAGAGGGGGTAGGGGCGTCCCAGTAGAGGTGAGGTGCTCGCGAGAAAGAAAATTAAGCCTACTGCTAGCTTAATACTGATTTAGAAGGGTATTTATCGGAAAATGGCCTGCCGTGCAACGCACGGCAGGCCATTTTCCGATAAATACCCAGGTCAACTTAGGCCTTGCCGGGCCGCTTGGCTTGGGCGTCGCGCTCCTGCGCGGTTTTCATGGCCTCGGCCAGGCGGGCCTGGAAGCCACCGGGCTTCTTGTCCTTGTTTTTCACCTTGTTGGCTTCGAGCTGCGCCCGAATCTTGGTATCGTTCACGAAGCTGCGGGTTAGCGCTTGCTGGCCCAGCGTTACGAGGTTGGAAACCAGGTAGTACCACGTCAGACCCGAGGCGAAGCTGTTCAGCACGAAGAAGAAAATCAGCGGCATGAGGTAGCTGTAGAACTTCATCGGGCCCTGCATGGCAGCCGTGTTCATCTGGTTGCTCTGGTAAGTCATGAAGAGCGTCGAAATCGTCATCAGCACCGTGAAAATGCTGATGTGATTACCCAAGAATGGCAGAATAAACGGCAGGTGAATGGCATTATCATACGTGCTCAGGTCGCGGGCCCACAGGAAAGGCTGCTGGCGCAACTCAAT
>CALMOO010000066.1:0-4883 GCA_937871705.1 uncultured Hymenobacter sp. | reverse complement strand
GCCACTGAGCGGCGACACGCCAAACTGCGTGTACAGCTTCATGGTGTCCTGCTGCGTCTTCACCTGGTCGTCGCCGTGCTTAGCCTTAATCTCGTCGAGCTCCGGCTTTAGCACTTTCATGCGAGCCTGGCTCTCGTAGGTCTTGTAGGTCAAAGGCCACGTTACGAGCTTAATAAGCACCACCAGTAGCAGAATGATAATGCCGTACGACGTGATGTACTGCTGCAGAAAGTTGAACACCGGAATTACCACAAAGCGGTTTACCAGCCGAAACAAACTAAAGCCCAAAAACACGTTCTTGTCGAAATCCGGGGCTACGCTCTTGAGCAAATTGAACTGGTTAGGGCCGAAGAAGTAGCGGTAGTTGGCCCCGTGCGCGCTCGTAACGTCGGCTACGGGCAGGGCCAGCGTGGTGCTCAGGCGCTTAATAAAGGTTGAGTCGGCTAGGTTGACCGTCGAGTTGAACTGCCCGCTGGCAAACGGTTGCGAATCGGCAATGAAGCCCGCCACGAAAAAGTCGTGCTTGTCGGCAGCCCAGGTCAGCGGCTCAGCTACCTTAATTTCCTCGGGCTTCTCGCTGGCTTCAGCTAGGTTGTCCTGCTTGCCATCGGCTCTGTAATGGTTAATGGTCGTGTGGTTGCGGTTCTGCTTAATATCCTGCTCGGTCTGCCGCACATTGTCCAGGAACGTCAACGTGAGCGGCTCCTGCGCCACGGCTACGCCGTTGAGCTTCAGGTTGTACTTCACCTCGTAGCCCGTTTTGGGCACCGTGTAAGTCTGGGTGATGGTGCCGCCGCCCACAGGAGCCGTAAAGGCCAGCTGCTGGCCGCCGTCGGCTGTGGGCTGGGGGGGAGCGGCCTGGAAATTCAGCCCGGCAAAGTCCACCGTGTGCCCGTCGGTGGTGCGAAACTTCGTGTTGAAGCGCGCGCTCTGGGCATCAAACAAGTCGAGCGGCTTGCCAAAAAACGTCTTGTAGTTGTTGAGGCGCACGGCCACCACGCGGCCGCCCTGGGTCGAAAAGGTAAGCGTCAGCTCCGGATTTTTCACCTCGATGCTGCGCACTGGGCCAGCGGCGGTATCGGGCTTGGCTTCGGGCGCCAAGGCAGGGGTAGGAGTTGCCGAGGTAGCAGCGGCGGTGGTAGTAGCCTGGGTCTTGTTTTTTTCGGGCTCGGCCTTAGGCGAGAAGAAAAATAAGTAAACCAGGAGCAGGGCCGAGATAAGAAAAAGGCCAGTTGCTTGGTTGCGGTCCATTTACAATAAAAAGAATACGAGGGGCAAAGGTACGCTAAGAGGGGGTAGGCAGCAGAATAGAATTATGGAGCGAACCAAAAGGACACTAATAAAAAAGAACGTCATGCTGAGCTAGTCGGAGCAGCTCTACTGGTTAGTAATCCTAACGGCGCAGTAGAGCTGCTTCGACTAGCTCAGCATGACGTTTATCTCGGTCTTATGCTTTTAATTACAACCCTTTTTTAAATTGAATAGCGGCCTTCACAAAGCGCACAAACAATGGGTGCGGATTCTCCACTGTGCTTTTCAGCTCGGGGTGAAACTGCCCGACCACAAACCACGGATGCACAGTTTTGGGCAACTCAATCACCTCAACCAGCCCGGTTTCAGGGTTGATGCCGGAAGCCGACATGCCGGCTTCCTCAAACTGCGCCAGGTACTCGTTGTTGAACTCGAAGCGGTGGCGGTGGCGCTCGCTGATGGTGTTGCGGCCGTAGGCCTTAGCCGCCCGCGAGCCGCGCTTCAGCTCGCAGGTGTAAGCGCCGAGGCGCATGGTGCCGCCCTTCTGGGTGATGTCCTTTTGGTCCGACATCAGGGCAATAACGGGGTCGGGCGTGAGCGGGTCCATCTCGGTCGAGCTGGCCTGGGGTAGGCCCAGCACGTGGCGCGCATATTCCACCACGGCCACCTGCATGCCCAGGCAAATGCCGAAAAACGGAATACCATTTTCCCGCACGTAGCGCACCGCGGCCACCTTGCCCTCAAAGCCGCGCTCGCCAAAGCCGGGCGCTACCAGCACGCCGTCCACACCTTCGAGCTGCTGCACGGCGTTTTCGGGCGTGAGGTGCTCACTCTGAATACTGCGCACCCGCACCTTGCACTCATTGAAAGCGCCGGCATGAATAAACGACTCAATAATAGACTTATACGCATCGGGCAGCTCCACGTACTTGCCCACCAGCGCAATCGTCACTTCCTCCGTCGGGTTCTTGAGGCGGCCCAAAAATTCTTTCCAGTTCTCCAGCTCGGGCGCGTGGCCGCCGTTGAGGCGCAGCTTGCTGATAACGCGGGCGTCGAGCTCCTCCTTCAGCATGAGCAGCGGCACCGAGTAGATGGTGTCGGCGTCGAGGCTCTCGATAACGGAGTTGATTTTGACGTTGCAAAACAGCGCAATCTTGCGGCGCATCTCGGGCGGAATCGGGTGCTCGGAGCGGCACACCAAGATGTCAGGCTGCAAGCCCGCCTCGCGCAAGTCCCTGACGGAGTGTTGCGTGGGCTTGGTCTTGAGCTCGCCGGCCGCGGCCAGGTAGGGTAGCAGCGTGAGGTGAATCACGAGCGAGTCGTGGGGCGGCAGCTCCCAGCGGAGCTGGCGCACAGCCTCCACGAAGGGCAGGCTCTCGATGTCGCCGATGCAGCCACCGATTTCGGTAATCACCACGTCGAACTCGCCCTGCTGGCCGAGCAGCAGCATGCGGCGCTTGATTTCGTCGGTGATGTGGGGCACCACCTGCACCGTTTTGCCGAGGAAAGCGCCTTCGCGCTCGCGCCGAATCACGGTGTCGTAGATGCGGCCCGTGGTTACGTTGTTGGCCTGCGAGGTCGGCGCGTTCAAGAACCGCTCGTAGTGGCCTAAATCCAAGTCAGTTTCGGCCCCATCGTCGGTCACGTAGCACTCGCCGTGTTCATACGGATTGAGCGTGCCGGGGTCGATGTTGATGTAGGGGTCGAACTTCTGGATGGTGACTCGAAAACCTCTGGCCTGCAAGAGCTTGGCCAGCGAGGCGGAAATAATTCCTTTCCCGAGTGAGGAGGTGACGCCGCCGGTGACGAAAATATATTTCGCGGCCGACGCTGTGGGGGTGGTGGTGGAGCGTTCAGGCATGACGGGGGACAAAGGTACGCTACGCAGCACCCCGCCCCTGCGCTCTACCCCCCCGGCCAGCCCGCAGCCAGCCTGGAAGCGGGGCTATTTTTGCCGCTGGCCACGGGGCAAAACCGAGACATGAAGCAGGGTAAACGGTATGAATAAAAATCGATTGAAAGCCAACAACATGCTTAGTTCCGCCCAGTTCCGCCCCTGGTCTACCTTGCTTGGCCTAGTGCTAGTGCTGCTGCTGAGCGGCCCGGCCCGCGGCCAAGCTGTGCTGCAGAAAGATTTAAAAAAAGATTTTGGCGCCGTGGGCGATGGCGTCGCCAACGACCAGGCCGCCTTCCAGAAAGCCGCCGACTTTTTCAACAAGCGCGCCCAAACCCCAGCCGGCACCGGCCGCGCCGTGCTACGCATTCCCAAAGGCATTTACTTGGTAAACCCGCAAGCCGCGACCGGCAATGGTACCAATCTATTGCACCTAATTGGCTGCCGTAACCTTTCGGTACTGGGCGACGATAGCGCGACCACCGAAATCCGCTATGCTAGTGGCCTGCGCTATGGCTCCTTCGACCCCGCTACCAAGCTGCCCTACGAGGCACCTACGGCCTTCTTCACTGAAGGCGGCTATGGGTTGAGTACGGGTACTTGTCTCGTGTTGCAAAATTGTGATAACGTGCTGATTGCTAATTTGCGGCTTGATGGCAGTAGCGCGCAGGCCATAGTGGGAGGGCATTGGGGCGACGTCGGCATTCAGCTAGGCTACGATGGCATCTTTGTGGGCGACTCGCGCCGCATCCGACTGCGAGGGTTGGCTGTACACCACTTCGGGCGCGACGGAGCACAAGTACTCAATCACTTGGCTAAAACCGTTGATGACCCAACTCAGGAGGCTATTGTATTGGAAAATTCGCGCTTCGACTACAACGGTCGCCAGGGGTTGTCCATCACGGGGGTAAATGGCCTGCGGGCCAGCAATTGCAGCTTTAGCCACACGGGTAGGGTAGTGATTCCGGCTACTGGCAAGCCGCTATACTCTAACCCTGGCGCTGGCGTGGACCTAGAGCCGGAGGGCGGCTTCGTTACCAACGTGCAGCTCGACAACTGCCGCTTCGTAGACAACGCCGGTCAGGGCATCGTATCGGACCGCTACGGCGACGGCCCTCCCAACACCAAGCACATTATCATCAGCCGCAGCCTGGTTTGGGGCGTTACCAACTGGTCAGCCTGGGTGCGGCAAACTGATTTTCTGTTCAAAGACTGCCGCATCTACGGCGCCTTTGTCACAGGTTGCGCCGTGGCCGCCTACCCCACTCGTTTTGAAGGTTGCACCTTCGAAGACCGGCCCTACCACGAGCAACCAGCTTACGGGCAGCACTTGGTGTACTCTAACCAAGAAGCGCGCGCCATGCGCTTCACGCGCTGCCAGTTTGTGGGCACGCACAACTACCTGCTATTCGCTGTCCCTGCCGCTGCTGATACAGCCAGCCGCTTTCATCTGCGCGATTGCACCTTCACTTACGACTATGCCGAACCGCCCCTTGGCGGCACTAACAAGCTCTTAGGGGCTGTGTTTAGTGGCACCACTACTTTCCAAAATGGCCCGCATCACACCAGCCCACAGCGTAGCGAGTTTGTGTTCGGCAACGCGGAACTGCCTGGCTCGGCTGTGGTGCAGGGGGGTAGCACCCTGCAACTGCAGGCTCCTGGTGGCCGCTATTTATTGCCCACTGGGCTGGACGTTGGTAGGGGTAGGGCCGACGTAGTAGTCGGTGCTGCTAATGCT
>CALMOO010000065.1:10230-17798 GCA_937871705.1 uncultured Hymenobacter sp. | reverse complement strand
CCCATAGATGGCTGCTCAAAAAGAATGGAAAATTGTTCTTGTAAAATCATATAATAGCAGAATAATTGGCTTCATTATTATGCCCAATCAGACCCACAATCAGAGACCTTCTCTATTTTCTATGGGTCAAGTCAGTTAAGAGCAATGCCAATAAATACGGCAAATATACAATTAGCGTTAATTAAATTTTTTATGCAATTAATTGATTTTTAGTGCATCTAAAGAGTTGATCTATTTTCTTGTTCGTCATTAGATACAAATAGGATTTAAGAATCAACCCCTGGAACTATAATTGTTGGTATTTAGTGTATCTGATTAAATACACTATTTTCTTGTTCGTCATTAAGTTTAGATGGATTTTTAATGCTTAATTCCACATAACCCCGATTATGTGGAATTAAAAAGTTCAATAATTCACAAGTTTTTATAATTTTATTTATAATGCATTTTTGACATATGGTTCCTATAGGGGGAGGTCGTTAGTAACGGTTTTAATGCAAGCGTTATACATTTACTTGAGAAGGATGCCTTGCGCAAGAGCATGCCGCACCGTTGGTGCAAAGAGCAATCGAGGGCTTTGATGACGTGCGTTGGGTTGCCCAGCATGGAGGATCTGATTAGCAGGGAGAATACCTTTTCTAGTCCACCCCAGCAATCTGTGAGTGACCTGCAGCCAGATATCCTATGAGGCTGTGAAAGTGCAGTTGGAAGCACAAGAAATCTGTACTAAAGCTTCCTCGCCGTTGCACTGGTAACAGCTAGGTGTGCCTATTACCATGATGGCATTTACGACCTGAAGTAATCGCGTTAACCATCACCGCATCGAAAGTGGCATTAGCTTTTTTCAGTGACTGTATCCGAGCCTTAGAGTCTGACTTCGCGCCCCAGATACGAATGCCCAGCCTGCCTGGCTAAGCCATCACCGATTGAAATATGCTTATTGCTTCAGCTTGTTGGGCTAGGTCATTTCTCATTTCCGGCTTTCATCACTTCCCAACAGCTTGGTGTAGGTCGTGCCCCTACCCTGCCTTAACCACTTAGGGAAATTTGGGTGGTCATTGCGTCACGGCATTCGAATCATATTCAAATGCTAAAACCCGGCCTTTAGTACTCGCTGCATATGCAACATTCTGAGCATATGCAGCAAGCACGAAATACCTTAGAGTAGTTTGACCCCCTGCTATGTTTAGAATTTTCAATATTCTGTGTATTCTAGGTATTTTTGAAACAGGCCCATGCGTGTAAACTACACCTTTTTAGGCATTTGGAAGAGCAATTTGATTCAGTATAACTAATACTTTCAACATACTCAGAATGTTCAGCATTTTGAGTATTCTTAATATATGGAGTGTGCTCATCTGCTCGATTCGTTGTAATATTGCCGCATCACTGTTATTGCTACTTCATGAAAGTTATCACCTTTGCAAATCATAAGGGAGGAGTAGGCAAGACCACTTCCACGCTAACGGTCGGTCAGGAGTTGGCCCGACGCGGGCAGCGGGTACTCTTTTTGGACTGCGACCCGCAGCACAACCTGACCATGAGTTTTGCCGCCAACGTGGCAACTCATTTGGGCACCGTCATCAAGGGCGAGCGCACGCTCAAGCAAATCATCGTCGGGGTGGGGGAGGGGATGGGCTTGGCCGGGTCGGCCCGGGAACTGACGCAACTCGAGAAGATACTGGGGCAGCAGCCCACCTACCAGTTCTTCCTGCGCGACCAGCTGGAGGACGTAGCGGCCGACTACGACTACGTGCTCATCGATACGCCCCCCGCCCTCACCAGCCTCACTTACGCGGCGCTGGTGGCCAGCGACGCCGTGTTTATCCCCGTGCAGCCCGAGTTCTACGGCTATGAGGGCTTGACCACGCTGCTGGACGCCTGCGCCATCATGGGCAAAAACTTCAACCCCCGCCTGAAGGTCGGTGGGCTGTTCCTGACGAAGTACTCGGCCAGCTACCGCCTTTCGCTGCACCATGACGTGGTGGCCATCATGCGGGACAACGCCGTGACGGGGCCGCTGCTCATGAACACCAGCATCCGACAAAACGGCAAGCTGTCGGAAGCGCAGATTGAAAAGCAAAACCTGTTTACGTACGCGCCCACCAGCAACGGGGCCGAAGACTACCATAACCTCACCACTGAAATCCTCGCCCGTCTATGAGCACCGGCCCCAAAAAACGCTTCGGCAGCACGCTGACCCAGCCCGTTGCCCCGACCCCCGACGAGTTGATGTTCGGAGCCGTCAGCCCGCTGCCGGCAGTTCCTACCGCAGGTTCAATCTCGAGCCCCTCATCGGACGTCCCCGCACCGGCCGGTCCCACCGGGCGCTGGGTGCCCTTTGGGTCATACGTACGCGACGAAACGTACCTGCAGCTCAAGCAGGCGGAGTACTGGGAGCCCGGCTTCGAAATCCGGCAGTTTCTGGAAGACACTCTGCAAGCCGCCTTGGCGCAGCTGCCCGCCGCGCAGCGGACGTTGCCAGCACCCGTACTAGAAAAGCTGCTTAAAACAAACCGCAAGCTGCAGCCCCAATAGCGAGCAGGGCCAGCAAACCGACTGCTTTAGGGCGATTGCATGGGGTCAATTGAGGAGATCACAGCAGCAAGAGCTTCTGAAGCTGCTGCCGATATTGTATATTTTCGCTATCGCACCCTAAAAAAGCAATTCAATAGAAATAGATTTCCTCCCAGTACAACGTCACAACTCATTGACTATCAATTATTAGTATAAAATAGTACAACCGCCTCGAAACAACCTCGCGCTTTGTACTTTTTTTGACTTTTGAGCCAACAAGGCTGCTACAAAATAGACGCTTAAAAAAACTCACTAGCTAGTTGTTTTTAAAACTCAAATTATAATATTAGTATTACAGTCTCCATAACACATTGACAAACAATGATTTATGAGATAAGGTTGCTACAAAAAGGACGCTAGGTTGCTACAAAAAGGACGCTAGGTTGCTACAAAAAGGACGCTGCCAGATTTCAGGTTGCTACAAAAAGGACGCTACCCTGCCAAGTTGCTACAAAAAGGACGCTAGGTTGCTACACAATAGACGCTACGCGAAATAAGGTTGCTACTCAAAAGACGCTGCCAAGGCCAGGTTGCTACAAAAAGGACGCTAGATTAGGGCAAAATAGACGGCCTTTGCTCTCCAGTGCCCCGACTTATCCCTCATGAAAAAGCCGCCCAAACAGAACGCCGACAAAATAGTAGCCCAGCACAACGCGCTCGTCAACGCGCGTTTCAGCTTCGTGCCCCTGCAGATGCGCCTGTTTCTGGCGCTGCTTGCCCGCATCAGCCTGGACGATACCGAATTCAAAGAGCACGTTATCCCGGTCAGCGAACTACTGTTCGAGCGGCACGGCGGTTCGGCTTACCAGCAGCTTGACGAGATGTGCGACGACATCACCTCTTTTAAGCTGTACATTGAAATACTGGAGGACGGCACCCGCAAACGACGGCGGCGGCCCAAGTACGATTACATTCCGCTGATGGCCAAGGCGGGCTACGACGGGGACATGGGCGGGATAGTGGCGGCCTTCAATCCCCTCATCATGCCGTACCTGCTGCAACTGCGCGAAAGCGGCAACTTCACCCTGGCCGACCTGGACGAGTTGCGCAAGCTGAAAAGCCCCAGTTCGGTGCGCATCTACTGGCTATTGAAAGAGTATTCGGACTTTGGGCAACGAACCGTCACGCCGGAGCAGCTGCGCTTCATGCTCAACATCGCCGAGAACGAATACCCGCGCTTTAGCAACTTCAAAGCCCGGATACTGGACCGGGCGCAGCTGGAACTGGCGCGCACCGACATGCCATTTACCTACGAGTTGGAGCGCCAAAACCAGCTGGTGCAGCGCATCAAGTTCCTGTTCGGCTACGACACGTCCAGCACCGGCTCAGATGAGCTGGCAGAAATACAGGAAGACAAGAATATTGGAAAAATAGAGCTTTCTCAACATTCTGAAAATGTTGAGAAAGCTGCTGCACAGGAACTTGCCTGGGTTCAAGCATTGCGGCTGATAGGGGTAAGCCTGCGCAGCATTAAGCAGATTACTAAGCAGTTAGAAGATAAAGAGTATCCCCTTGAATACGTCGATTTCGTATTGTCGCGCATTGGCAAGCAGCACCAACTGGGGAAAGTGAAGAAACCGGCGGGCGCGGTTTACAAAGCTTTGGTAGAGAAGTACCTGCTGGAAGAATACTTGGCCGGGCAACAAACCCCCAAAATGATGCCAGGCAAAAAGACCGGCGTTGTCACGAAGACCAAGCTGCCAATACTGGAAGAAGTTGCTTTTCCGTTGCGGGAAGTGCGGGACATGTACGAGAACCCCGGGCCGTTTTTGAAACGACAGCGTCAGGAACCCACTTTTGAGCTGCATCTGGAGGCTATTTATTTAAGTCAGGGATTCGCCCTTGTAGAGCGTAATGGGGAGGACTGGCTGATTAAAACTACTCTTTCCTAACTCCTTGCGGGGTTGTACCACCGGCAGCCCTTTAGCCGCAGTGTCGGCAGCTAAACCCTATGGGAGGCCCCAGGCCGGAATACGAGCCATCCCTTACCACCATTGAGCTGTCGATGAGCCAAGCGCCGCCCTTGATTACGCCCGTGCACGGCGAAATCGGCGGATAACCACTACGGCATCGCCTTGTTGTCACTACACGTACACGCGCTGGGGTTTCGCTGTTATCGCCTGGGTAACTTTTTTCGGGGGAAGTCGGGCCTAGTCACGGATTTCGCGCCCTCTTTACGTTTCCCGCCATGATTGCCAGCCAGTCCCGCTCCGATTTCCATCGCGCTTACCTCTCGGCTTACCCGCCGGAGGCGCCGGCGCCCTTCCACGTCTACCCGATTGAGCCCGCAACCAGTCAGCAGTACGTGCCCTTCAACCGCCGCGACTTCTACCAAATCAGCCTCTACACCAGCGGCGCCACGCACTTGAGCTATGCCAGCGACACGCTGCTGCTGGAGGCCCCGGCGCTGATGTTCTACCACCCGTTGGCGCCGTACTCGTGCCAGGCGCAGGTGCCGCTCACGGGGTTTTTCTGCTTGTTCACGGCCGAGTTTTTGCACGGACCAGGCTACGCGGCGCCCTTGCAGGAGTCGCCGCTGTTTCAGCTCGGCATCAATCCCGTATGCCAACTCACGGCCTCGCAAAGCGCGTTTCTGGCGCAACTCTTCGAGCAGATGGTGGCCGAAGCCGGCTCGACCTACCGCTACAAGTACGACTTGCTGCGCACGCACGTCCAACTGCTGCTGCACGAGGCCCTGCGCCTGCGGCCTGAGCTTCAATTACCACCCGAGCCCACGGCTGCCCGGCGCCTGGCCGCGCAATTCACCCAGCTGCTGGAAGAGCAGTTTCCCCTTGCTTCGCCGGCCCGGCCCCTGGCCCTGACCAACGCGGAAAGCTTTGCCGGCCGTCTCGGCGTGCACGTCAACTACCTGAACCGGGCCCTGCGCCAAGTCACGGGCCGCACCACCAGTGCCCTGCTGGCCGAGCGCGTGGCGTAGGAAGCCAAAGCGCTGCTCAGCCACACCGACTGGCCCGTGGCCGACATTGCCGATGGCCTGGGCTTCACCGAAGCCACCTACTTTGCCCACTTTTTTCGCAAGCACAGCGGCACCTCGCCCAAAGTTTTCCGCCAGCAGGCCGGACGGTTCCCGGCCTTGTCGTAGCAGCGGGGAATAAAATTACGCTAAGTTCCCAGACCCGGTGGTTGGGGTACGTAGGGGTCGGTAACCGTTGGGCTGCACCTCGACGCTGTGCGGGAAGGTATACTTGCTCAAGCGGTTGAGGTGCCCAAAAGGAGCCGGCTAGAGGTGGGCCAGGTCTTCATTGCGTACCTCGAAGCCCCCGGCGCGCAGCACCTCGATGACCTGTTACAGGTAGACTGAGTCCCAGAACTCGACCAGGTTGGCTACCAGATTTCATGCTCCGACTACTTCGTGTTGGGCCTCTTCCTGCTTGCGTCGAATCATCCCGTCGCCGCCAAACCAGCGGAACACCCGCAGGGCGTGCAGTCGATCGTCCTTGTTGAGCTAGACGTGAA
Organism: uncultured Hymenobacter sp.; assembly: GCA_937871705.1. Classification (GTDB taxonomy): domain Bacteria; phylum Bacteroidota; class Bacteroidia; order Cytophagales; family Hymenobacteraceae; genus Hymenobacter. Next base: position 11,744 of record CALMOO010000065.1, on the reverse strand, counting down.
TCTTGCGCTGCAGGGGCTGGTGGAGCAGGTAAAGCAGGTTTCCTCCTGCGCGAACGGGATGTTGGCCTTAGTTAAAAGTTTGGTACAAAGGTTAAACGGGCGGCTGGTTCCCGGTCGACAGGGGTTGCTCGGTTCCCACCTGTTAGGGTGTTGTTAAACAAATAGGGAAAACCTCCAACTCAGAGGAGTGGGGTAATTTTACCCGCTATTGCTACCATAATCAGAGATTTATCGATGAGTGATGCCCTCTCTACAGCGCACCTAGTACTTGACCGTTTCTATGGGGCCGTGTGCGTTTGCGGAAGAAAACCACCCTTTAAATCAGTCATCAAAGTTGCCACCACACCTGGGTCTATTCACTACGACCACAAGCAACAAACCGTTGTCCTCGTTCCTTATGAACTCTTAACTCCTGCTGCACAGGCGGGAATGGACCGTTACGGGGCTATAGGAACACTCGGACTCTCAGGGCGCGAGCAATACGAAGATATTTTTCAGGACCTGCTTATTCGGCACGAATTAGGGCACTGGCTTCAAATGATTGCCTATCGGCCGCTCATCCGCTGGCAAGCCGAATATGGTGCCAATCGACTGATGGTTGCTTTTTGGCGAGCGCAGGCGACAGAAGCAATTGCGCCGCCAGTTGAGGCTCGGCTTGCTAACTTCGTTGTTCAGCCAGTAACTTTTCCCGCATTGCTTCCAGCAGGACTACCGATTTCGGTCGAGCGCTACTTTAATGAGCAAATAGCGCAAATCGAAAAGAACCCTCCTTACCCCACTATCTAGGGAAGCGTACAAACACCGCTTGTAAAAGGAAATAGATAGTCTACCCTCTACCGACTAGCTGTCACACTGCGCAGTTGATAAAAGAGTTTTTCCAACAGTCGATTATCAACTGTAATAATATCAGCGGAGGCGGTCATACCAGTTTTATAGACTAGTAACTTACCATAGGTGGTTTGGAGGCCAGTGGGTAGTGCCACCTGTGCCATAAAAACACTGTCTTTGTAGGAGATGTTGGCAATAGCGATAATACGGCCCCGCACCGCGCCGAACTCTTGGTAGGGGAAGCCAGCAAACTTTACGAGCACGGCCTGTCCGACCTTCACTTTGCCTGCGTTTTGCTGCGGCACGCGTAACTCGCCCACATAGCCGGTGCTGGGTGGGGCTACATAGCCCAGTTCTTGGCCGGTGACGACGGACTGGTTCTCCTGCACCACACCAGGAAAGTATATTTGGCCGCTGACAGGAGCAGCTAGTACGTATTTAGCTTGCCAAGCTTCGGCCGCACTTTGCAAAGTGTTCAGAGCCTGCAGAAACTTGTCGCGTTCTTCGGCCACTTGCTTGTCCAACTCCAGCAACTCTTTTTGTTTGGCGCGCTGGGCCGTGGTATTGTTGATGAGGGCCGATGCAGTTTGCTGGTAAACCAGCTGGTGGGCGATGTTCTTACTTTCCTCCTGCTTCAGTTCCAATGCCGGAATTACTTTCTGCGCCGCTAACCGCTGCTGGGCCTC
>CALMOO010000065.1:0-10220 GCA_937871705.1 uncultured Hymenobacter sp. | reverse complement strand
GCCGAGCATCTTTGGCTTGTAGCTCGCGTTGTTGCTGGAGTTGCTGTGCGAGTTCGTGTAAGTCACCCAATTCCTGCCGCAGTACGGCTTTCTTTTGGCTATAAAACCCGCCCGCCAGATAGGCCCGCAGCTGAATGTGAGCTTGCTCAAATGTCTGGTAAGCGCCTTGTAACTCGCCCAACTGGTGGTAGGCTGCTAAATTGATACGTTGCATTCCCTCAAGGTTGCCGAGACGGGCTACTGCCCAAGCTGTTGCTAACTCCCGCGCCAACTGTCGCACTTCAGTATGGCTGGCCGTACTTTCCAGGTAGGCCAGTGGCTGACCCGCCCGCACAGCTTGCCCATCATGGGCCAGCAGGCGCACAATTTTACCCTCGGAGCGGGTCACTAGGGCTCTGGGGGCATTAGAGGCTCGCAGTTGGAAAGAGGCCCGCACTACGTCGGGATAGTGGATAAGCCAAGCCCCGCCCGCTACCAGCAGCAGAATCAGGAACACGGCCGTGATGCCCCAGCGCAGCAGCCACTGCGGAGGGCGGGCCAACAACTCCTGCATTTCTTCGGAATGCAGTTCGGTGAAGTCGGAGGGTGGGGTCATAAATGGTAGTGCCGTGAATTCTGTGAGTTCGCAAAGTGCATCGTTGCAGTAAGCTATTCGTGGATTCGCAAAGTCTGCATTAATTCACACGCCTAGCTCTAACTGGTTTTTCACCAACTGCCAGTACGCCCCGCGCCGGGCTACCAGCTCGGCGTGTGTGCCGGCCTCAGTGAGTTGGCCTTTATCGAGCACTACTATCTGGTCGGCGTGGCAGACAGTACTGAGGCGGTGAGCCACGACGACGACTGTACGGCCGTGGAAAAACTCCGCCAGGTTGCGCATGATAACGGCTTCATTTGTGGCATCAAGTGCATTAGTGGCTTCGTCAAAAAGAATGAAACGGGGGTTTTTGTACACGGCCCGCGCAATGAGGATGCGCTGGCGCTGTCCTTGGCTTATGCCAGTGCCCTCGGCTCCAATTTTGGTGTGCAGTCCGGTGGGCAGCGCGTCCACGAATTCGCGCAGGTTGGCCACGCGCACGGCGTGAGCCAGGCGCTGGGCGTCGATACGCTCGACGCCCACGGCAATGTTACGGGCAATGGTGTCGGAAAATAGATAGCCGTCTTGCATGACTACCCCACATTGTGCCCGCCAGCTGGCATGGCTGACGTGGCGCAGCGCGGCGTCTCCAAGGCGGATTTCACCGGCTGTAGGGTCGTAAAACTTAAGCAGCAGCTTGAGCAGGGTGGTTTTGCCGCTGCCACTCATGCCCACGATGGCCGTAGTTTTGCCCTGGGGAATGTGCAGGTCGAGGCCGCGCAGCACCGGCTCGTTGCCCGCGCCTGGGTAGCGAAACGATAAGTCACGGAGGGAGAGGCTCGCCTCGGGCAACTCGTGCAGGCGGGGTTGGTCGGTGGGTTCCTCGTCGGCGAGCGCATGCACCTCGTTGAGGCGCTCCAAGCTCATCTTGGCATCTTGGAAGCCCTGCGAGAAACCGATGAGTTGGCTCACAGGGCCGTTGAGTTGCCCGATAAGTTGCTGCATGGCGAGCATTGCACCCAACGTCATTTGGCCCTTGATGACAGCTTGCGCAGCCAAGCAGGTGATGAGAATATTCTTGCCATCATTAAGCACGAACGCGCCAATTTGCTGCAGCTGGTTCAGCGTGAGGCTCTGGAGTTGCTGGCGAAATAGGCTGGCTTGCAGCCGCTCCCAAGCCCAGCGGCTGGGGCGCTCGGCCCCAGCCAGCTTGATTTCCTGCATTCCCTGGATGAGCTGTACCAAGCTGCTTTGGCTCTTAGCCGATAAGGCAAAACGGCGGGTGTCGAGCTTACGGCGCGAGCGCAGAAATGAGACTATCCAGCCGGCGTAGAGTAGGTTGGCTGCCACGTAGATGCCAAAGATGGACATACTGTAGAAGGCCACTACTACGCTCAGCAACACAATGTTGGCTATGGCGAAGGGCAAGGTTAGGGCCTGCCCGGTCACGAACGACTCAATGCGTTGATGGTCACCAATGCGCTGCATGAGGTCGCCGAAGTTTTTAGTGTCGAAGAACGAGAGCGGTAGGCGCAGCAGCTTGCTGAGAAAATCTGATAGGATACTCAGATTGACCCGGGTGCTGACGTGGAGCAGTAGCCGGCTCTGGATGAATTCGACCGAGAGCCGCCCGGCCATAAGCATGAGTTGCGCCCCGAGTACGAGGTAGATGAAGGGAATATTTTGGGTATTGACCCCCACATCGACTACCGACTGCGTGAGGAAGGGTACGAGCAGTTGCAAGCCGCTACTTGCGGCCAACCCCAGCAGCAGTTGCACTAGCAGTCCCCGGTGCTGCGCCAAGTAATTCAACACCCGCCCGAAGCTGTATTTGCCGTCAGTGACTGCCTCGTCCTCGTGCTGGTGGAGGGCAGGCGTGGGTTCAAGCAACAGAGCAATGCCTGTGAGTTGTCCGCCCGTATGAGCTGAGAACCAACCTCCGCAAAACTCCTCGGCGGTGTAGGTGAGCAGGCCCTGCGCTGGATCGGCCACGTATACCGTGCTCCGGGGTATAGCTGTCAGAATGGGGGTCACTGGCCCAAACTCTACCGATGACGAAGCCAGCAGCGGCACCTCAGCCGGGGCGCTAGGCCGGAAACCCCCGAATACGTTGCGCATCCAGTGGTCATCAGGTCTGATGTCATAGACTACTACAAAGTGATTTTGTTGCCAATGCACGATGCAGGGCAACTGCACCTCCCGTATTAGCTTCTCAAACGAAATTTGTACCCCTAGTGAGCGGAAGCCAATAGCCTCGGCCGCCTCGGCAATGCCTAGCAGCGATACCCCCTCCTTGCTTAACTCTGCCCGTTCGCGTAGGGACTGCGCCGTAAAGTGTCGTCCGTAATGCTTCGCTACCATGCGTAGGCAGGCCGGGCCGCAGTCCATTTGGTCATGCTGCTGATAGTGGAAGAACTTTTTCACGATATAATGGATGAAAATTTTTATTCTGAGCTATTAAATTAAAGTTTGTCTTCTTTGCAGCGTAGTAGAATCGTCTGGCCGGGTAACATCCAGCAAAGCCATTTTGCCTGCCTCGTCAATGAGAGTGTAGTGAGGGATGCTAACTACATTCAGATCAAAAGCCAAAGCCGATTTACTGCTCATTCAATAGTATTGAGCACCTATGTTGTTCAATACATGAGCTTGTACGGATTGAAACTACTTATTCTTATCGGTGTCAGTGGAGAGATAGGTAAAAGCAACTGGTTTGCTACTCAAATCAAGTCTCAATTTATGGCTATGTAAAAAATATTATATTTGTATTTACTTGAGCACCTCAAAATTGCCTCTCAAGTCCATAGTGGGGGCTAGTAGCTTATAAATATGGTTGTGTGTTGAGCGTGTAGACTAACGTAAATTTGGCAATGGTTCAACTACCCGTTCTCTGCCCCGTCTGCCAACAGCCCGAAGCTATTTATCTGCACGGTAAAGCTACTGATGGCACCCAGCGTTATCACTGTACAGCCTGCCGCCGCACGCTCCAACTCTAATACCGGCAACAAATCCATGTACCAAAGGTGCGGGTTAAAACTACGGACTTGGTGCTCAATGGCAGCGGTATCCGCGACACGGCGCGGGTGCTAGGTATTAGCCCGCAAACAGTGATGGGGGAGTTGAAAAAAATGACGTCGTGAACCAACTTCTGCCCCTACATTCCCGTTTCGTGGCCGACCCCGCCCAGCCCTTACGGCTGTGTGCGAACAAGATGTAATCATTCGTGCGCCGCAAAAAAGGCCAGCGCTGGCTCTAGTGGGTGGAGAACGCGGCCACGGGGTAGGTGCTGGCCTTTGTGTTCAGGCGGCGTACCCACGCCACGTTCTGCTGGCTGCTGGCGGTGTTGCGCATCTCTGGCAGGTAGAGCGCTGTTTTACCGATGCCTGGCAGGCCTACGAGGCCTGTTTGCCTGCCGCGCAGCGTCAAGTGGGTAAACCATTCATGCAACGCCTGGAACGCAAGCACCTAACGCTGCGCACCCGACTCAAAAGCCTAGCCTGCAAAACCATTTGCTTCTCCAAAGAACAGTTCTTTCACGACGGATTGATTACCGTATTTGGCGTTGGTCTATTGTAGGATGAAAAGCGTATACCTAGGAGATAGTTTATACTCAGCATTCCTGCGCCAAGTGTGGCAGCGACCAAATTTGACGTAATGGGCGCAGTCAGGGCCACGCCCGCTACCAATACAGGGCTTGCCGCCACCAAGCGCGGTTCGAGCCGGCCGCCGTAGCCAAGGCCGCGTAGTAGGAGCAGGTGGCCAAGCTTTTGGGCGAGCGTAATTCGCAACGCATTATTGTGAGCGCCACAGGGGTAGCCCGGATGACGGTGGCCAAATTGATAAAAAAAGCTCAGACCAGCCCGCCACCATTGCTGCGTCTGCGTTCAAAAAAGCCCATAAAAAAGCGCTGAGAGGCATTGGAACTGAGTAAGATGCGAACCTTTGTAGGCCGTAAGAAGCGTAAAGTTTGGCTATGGCTAGCCGTTGAACGGGCTAGCCGCCGCATCGTGGCCTAGAACGTGGGCTGCCAAGGTGAAGCGACCGCCCGCCAGCTTTAGCAGGCATTACCCAGGCGCTAGCAGCGCCATTGCTGGTACTTCACCGACGAATGGAAAGCCTCGTCAAGGCCTTACCCCGGTGGCAACACCGGCCCTGCCCCAAAGGCGAAGGTCAAACCACTGTTGTCGCAGCCATCAACTGCTCGTTGCGGCAGCGGGGCGGCGTATTTTTGCGTCAGTCGTGCTTCGTTCAGCAAATGCCTAAAAATGCACACCGCTCGAATCAAGATTATCATCGATAATCATAATAGAAGTATCATCCTTAAATAGACCATCGCCCAAAAAAGAAGGCTTCCTGACACAGGAAGCCTTCTGAAAGAATAAGCTTTGATAATCGATTCGTTATCCAGAAACGACTATGCTACACAGCAATTGCTGCACCCAGTTGGGGTTTGGCAAGGCACGATGTTGCAAACATTGCTTCTCCAGCAATAGGGCGTGTCATAAGGGTTACCCCCTCCTTTGATCTGCTTCATCTCCTCATAACTTAACGATTTTAAGTTATGGAAACTGGGTTTGCTCAACCTTTTCATATGGTTATTGATGTTTGGTAATGGTGTAGAAGTTGCAGCCTAAACCGGTGAATTTTAATCCAGAGGCAACTATATCACTGATGAACAGGAATATCTCTAGATGCTAATGGCATCAATTCCAGCAATTGAGGAATTAGACGCTCAACATCTTCCAAGGCATATTGACCCGGAATTTTTCTGTCGTTTAAAAATAAAGTTGGGGTAGTTACAATCTTGTTTCGCGTCATCCAAAACTGATGTTGCTCTAGTCGTTCCTGAACATCTAGTGTACTGTCCGGCTGCCATAGTTGGGTCCAATATTTAAGATCCATTTTTTCAAACCAACTTGTCATTACAGCCTGTAAGGTATCCTGTGGCAAGTCTTCCGCGACTTTTTGCAGAACAGCTCTAGTTGCTTCCGTAAAATCCCTACTAGATACCAGTATCCTTATTTTCACACACACATGGTCCCCATAGCGCTCTATTAAGTTATCTAGTGCAAGATGAGTCTTTGCACAAGGATTACAGTATAGATTACATGCTGCTGTAATACATAAAGGCGCATGCTTTGAGCCTAGGATTAAATCGTGCTGCCATTTTGGGTCATCTACTTCTTGTTCCTGCTGCCATTTGCTTATAAATAAAGTTCCATCGGATTTAAATCTTCTCAGCTCTACTAATTTGATATCATTCGCTACATTAGTTTTAAGCAGTTCCTTTACAGGAAAGAAAAACAGAGCCAAAACTGCAGCCGCAAGCATAAACGTACCCAAGCTTACAAAACTTACTGATTCCTCTCTTAAAAGGAGAGCTATAATAGATTGACCACCTAATATTACAACGACCACTAAACATAAAGTACACCAACTCTTAACTTTAACAGCCTGAATATAGAGGCTCCATATCATTACTGCTGTTGCTGCTATCGCGAATGTGAATAGACCTGTCAGCAATAAAGAGCTTCCCAAGCAACTTACCACATATATTATAAATTGCGTAATAAAATATAATAGAGAAGTATCTGCCGGTGTTACTCCCCAAACACCTCTCCCATAACTACTTTTGATAACACGTTCACATCCGGATTCACTAAAAGCACTACATACTTGCTTGACAATTTGACTTTGGAAGCCTAATTCATTGGCCTGTAGAAGTACACTTATCGAAATGCCAGCAAGTGATAGCAAGCCGAATGCGTTTAGCAGGAAATTAGGTGTTAAATAAATAGTGATAGCAAAAACCATCAAACTAATGGAACATAGTAAAGTAGCAAGTATTGTCTTTCTACGTTGGCTATGAAGATAAGCTGTATTCGTAGTAGTGCTCCATGATGTTTCTTCTGTTGGTATTATAACAACACCAGACCAGTTTTGAGTAATTTCTTTTTGTTCATCCCAATACTTTGCATCTGGCACAATATGCAGATACTCCTGGCCTGGCAATTGAATGTGAGCTAAAACAGGGTAGTTAAATTCATTAATATATGAATTATCCGCTTTAACAGCGTGATATGCCATGCATCCACTTTCGAGAAAATCTATAACAGATGTGAGAGCAGGATAATCAGGATGAGTACTGACCTCTTCTTTACAATAAGATTTGTTTATATTGACTCCACAGTCCCTCAGCCACTGATAACATACTTCCCATAGCTGTGTTGGTTTAGACTTCATAATCTTCTGAATTGTTAGCTAAGTTCATCAATTGTACAGCTATGCAGCACAAAAAAGCGGTGCACCTTTGGGAGAGGTAGAACAACTCGCTGTTTTAAGGAGTAGAGACGGGCAACACACGAGCTAGCGTCTGCCCCAGTTTCTCGCCCCGGACGTTCTTTGCTATTATGCGGCCCTCTGGGTCAATGAGCAGGTTTTGGGGCACAGCCTGCACGTCGTAGAGTCGGGCAACTTCGTTATCCCAGAATTTCAGGTCAGAAACTTGGGCCCACGTAAGGTGGTCATTTTCAATAGCTTTGAGCCAAGCGTCGCGGCTAGTAGCGCGGTCAAGCGACACGCCTAACACCGCGAAGCGGCGATTCTTATACAGGTTGTAGTTGGCTACCACATTGGGATTTTCTTCACGGCAAGGCTTGCACCAACTAGCCCAAAAATCGAGCAGTACGTATTGGCCTCGAAAATCACTGAGCTTAATAGGGCTGCCACTAGGGTCATTTTGGGTAAAATCAGGGGCTAGCGCTCCTACTTCCAATTGTCGAGCCTTAGCCAACCGAGCAGCGTACTGCTTGCCTGTCTTGCTCTGACGTAGAGCTAGGGCCAAATTATCAAAGAGCGGGCCTACCTCAGCTGGGTTAATACTAGGTCCACCGTACTGCTGCAAGACATCTAAACTCACTTGGCTCTGAGTGTGGCGTTGAATAAACTTCTTACGCAACGCTTGATCTTCGGCGCTAAGAGCCGCAAAGCGTTGTTTGAAGGTTTCCTCAAAAGCTTGGTCTTGATGCTGTTTGGGGGAGGCAGTGCTGTATTCCCGCATTAGTATAAATAAGCGCTCAGTAGTGAAGCGCGTTAGGACTAGCAGCCGATTCTGGTCAGCATTGAGTGGGGTACCAGCTAGCGTGGCGTGTAGCATCGAGTCAGGACTACTCACGTTTATGGTGCCAGGCTCCAAGTAGATGTTATAAAAGCGCTGGTTGGTGCTGTATCCGTGGCGGTCAGATAAATTAGTGCCTGGCCGCACTATGAATAGAGCAGCCAACGTGGGCACGGTAACGCCGCCCTTAAACATAAAGCGCCCATTCTTAACTTCGGCCGAATCTGTTTGCATTGTTTCCGCTATTGGGTAAACCAAGTAAGCTTTGGTAGGTGGCGTTTTAGGATTCATATGGCCATGGACGATAAAAGACCCGCTCTGAGCCTGTGCACCTAGCTTACTCAGCAACAAGCCGAAAACTAATAATTTATTCATGCTCGAAAACTACTGAAGAGTCTCGATAATTACAAAAAATATGGTATAAAGTTGAGATAGTTTGTCAAGCTGAGTTGGTCCAGCTAAGCGAAAGAGTTTAGGCCATTATTTTTTAACTTATTGATGTTGAAGAATTTGCGACGTCTGGAATTTGAGGTGGTCTAGGTATGACGGACAGAAGAAGGACGTATATTTCTTCTGTCATGGCAACCAAAACCAACGGGGCGTCGCCCGACAAACGGCGTAAATACGACGAAGCGTTCAAGGCCGAGGCCCTACGTCTGGCCAGTGAAAGCCGCAGCACGCAGGCGGCTGCGCGGCAGTTGGGCATCAACCCCAAGCTGCTCTACCGCTGGCAGCAGGCGCAGTTCGTGGCCGAGGTGGGCAACGTAGAGGTGGCCCGTAACCCGGAAGTCCGGGCCTTGCGCGCGGCCAACAAACGGCTGGCGCAAGAGCTCGACATTTTAAAAAAGCCCTGGCCATCTTCGCCCAGCCGACCCCGTGAGCGTGTACCAACACATTGCCCGGCAGCGGGCCCGGGTACCGGTGCGCCAGGTCTACCAAGTGCTGCGCGTGGCGCCGGCCGCCTATTACGCCTGGCAGCGCCGCCAGCAACAGCCAGTGGTCGAACCGGTCTGGCAAGTCGCGGTGCGCGAAGCATTTGCCCACCACAGCCAGCGCTACGGCACGCGCCGGCTACGGGCCGAAGTGCAGGCCCAAGGCCACGCCGTCGGCCGCTGGCGTATCCGCCGGGTGCTCCATGCCCACGGCCTGCGGGCCCAACAGCCCCGTTCCTTCGTGCCGCGCTCTACCGATTCCGACCCGGCCGTGCGCGAGGCCCCCCGCCGCTTGCTGGGTCAGCCGGCCCCCACCGCCCCTAACCGGGTGTGGGTGGGCGACATCACGTATTTGCCGCGCCAGAGCGGCGGCTGGCTCTACCTGGCCGTGTGGCTGGACCGGTGTTCGCGCAAAATTGTGGGCTGGGACGTGCGCGACACCATGCTTGAAGGCCTCGTGAGCGAGGCTTTGCGCCGGGCCCTGGCCGTGCGCCGCCCACCCGCTGGACTTAGCATACACTCTGACCAGGGCAGCCAGTACACGGCGGCCCGGTTCAAAGACTTAGTCGCCAAACACGGCGCGCAGCAAAGCATGAGCTGGCGCGGCAACTGCTACGACAACGCCCACGCAGAATCGTTTTGGAGCCACTTCAAGGCCGAGCTACTCGACGGTGGGAGCTTCCCCGGCTTGGCCGAAGCCAAACTGGAAATCAGCCACCACATCGCTTACTACATACTTCGAAATCCAGCTTCAAACAACGTCCCAATTCTGTCCGGCTTAACTAGACCACCCCAATCAGTTTACAGATTTGCTAGGCAGCAATTAGAGGTCATCTGATTTTGCTAACGCTGCTTCTAAACTTGTCAGGAGTGCGGCATTTTGCTGCTTAATTGCCCCTAGCACGCTACTGGTATAGGCTTTAGGCTGGCCCTGCTTATCGTAATAAAGCATATTGCCCCGGTCAAAGTATTTTTCGGCGGCGGTAAGTTTTAATTGGGCCTTGCTTGGCACGGTAAACGATGTAGAAGCTACATAAGGTTGTACTACAAACGCTGAAAACTCACACTTAGCTTCACCATTCTTCACTGTTACATGTAAGTCTCGCCACAGCGTAGCCCGAGTCGAGCCACCAACTAACCGTACCGTGAAGGGCAATCCAACGCTGGTGGTCAGTATACCCCTATTGACATCTGTAACAGGAGGAACATTGAGGGTGTGTGGCTCCACAGTGGCCAGCCACTTCAACGCCCGTTTGTAGAGTTGCACTTGTGTAACACCCGGCACCTGAATAATAGTGGCGTAAGCAATCTTACCGCTAGTGCTGTCTATGGGAGGCGACGAGAACTGGGCTGCGGCTGGTATAGCTAGCAGCAAGCTCAGGGATAAAAGCAATTGTTTCATACGCGACGAAGCTACGAAAAACTAGGTCTAATGCATCTAGTATTAGGGTGGGCCAGTAAAAACGGACAGCGAACAGAGATAGGTTGGTTTAAAAGTAGAGTTTGAATTAGAGCGGTGTGCGGTAGTCCAAATCGGAATGGCGGCGGTTAAAGTTGAAGCCGAGATAGTAAGCCACCTCCAGTCGGGCCTCCTCGAGGC
>CALMOO010000064.1 GCA_937871705.1 uncultured Hymenobacter sp. | reverse complement strand
CATCAACTGGCTCCTCGGCATTCTTAACATAATGGACACCTATGCGGCGGGCACCATCATTTTCGGCTATCCGCCGGCTTCGCTGCCCGCTCCGGCTTCGCTGCAGCTGCCCAGCCCGGCGGCGTCATCGCTGGCCCAGATAGCCTGGTTTAGTGCCCACAACTTTCGGTATTTTAGCCAATTGGCCGCGCTGCGGCTCGCGTACTTTTTGGGTTTTCCCAAGCCCTGGCATTCCGTAAAGCACTTGGTGTGGTCCTTGTCGACCCTGCCTGCCACCTACTGGCTGGCCGCGCGGGGGGTAGGGCGCCGCCTGGTTGCCCTGCCCGTGCGCACGTACCTGGCCACCTGCCTGCTCCTCCAAATGCTGGTCATAATGCTGACGTTTGAGGACTGGGATGTGCGGTTTTCGGGGCCTTTAATACCCTATTGGCTTCTGCTAGCGGCGCTGGGGGCGCAGCCTTTTTTGCGGCGCTGGGGCCGTCGCCCAGCCGCCGGGCCGCGGCCCCAGTCGGCTTTGTGAAGAGGCAGGCGGAACTAGTTGCGGCCACCCCTTGCTTTGCGTACATTGCGGGCGTAACTTTCTTTCCCACCCGCACGCCTATCGTCCTAATTTTATGAAATTTACCGTTTCGCTGTTGCTGCTAGGCTGGTTGCTGACCGGCCGGCTCGCAGTGGCCCAACGAATCTTAGTGAGGGGCCAGGTGGTGGAGGCGCAATCGGGCGAGCCAGTGCCGTTTGCCTCCATCTTCGTGCCCAAAACTACCGTTGGCATCACAGCCGATTTGGAAGGTAAGTTCAAGCTCTCGCTGGCTAGCGCGTCCGACTCGCTGGCGGCTTCGGCCCTGGGTTTTCTGCCGCAGCGCAAGCACCTCACCGATGCTCCCGAGCAAACGATTTTGTTTCGCCTGCGCAAAGGCGGGGGGGTAGCCCTGAATGAGGTCGTGATTCGGCCGGGCGAAAACCCGGCTTTTCGCATTCTGCGCGAGGTGCAGAAACACAAGAAAGCCAACGAGCGCAGCGCCCTCACAGCCGTGGAGTTTGACTCGTACAACCGCATTGAAGTAAGCCTGTCCGACATTCCCAAGTCGTTGGCCAACCGCAAAGTCGTCCGGGATATTCGAGCGCTGGCCGTGCGCCAGGGTGCTGCCGCCGCCGCCGACCCCGACGCGCCCCTACCCCTCTTCGCATCGGAAGTAGGCTCGAAGGTGTACCAGAAATTCAGTCCGCTGCGCCGCCGCGAAGACATTTTGCACAAGCAAATGCGCGGGGCTGGCCCCCGCGAAGGCTCGGTGCTGAGCCAGATGCTGGGCTCGAATTTCCAGAACTTTGACTTTTATCCTAACTGGCAAAATATTCTGGGTAAGGACTTTATCTCGCCCATTGCCGAGGGCGGGCGCCTCACCTACGACTACGACCTGCAAGACTCGGTGTTTGTGGGCAAAGACTGGTGCTACAAGCTGGCCGTGGTGCCCAAGCGCGACCACGACCTAGCCTTCAAAGGCACCATCTGGATTACGGCCGAAGGCTATGCCCTGCGCCGCGTCGACCTAGTGGCCAGCGAGCATTCTAACTTAAACTTCGTCAGCGACCTGCGCATTTTTCAGGAGCTGACGCCGCCCGCCGAGGGCCCCGGCCTACCCGCCCGCACGCGCCTGGTGCTAGGCGTGCGTCCCTACGAAAAGCAGGCCGCCATGCGCGTGCGCTTCACCACCGTCAACTCGGGCTTTGTGCGCAACCAGCCGCACCAGGAAGCCGGCTTTTTCGACCAGCCCATCGTGTCGAGCATCCTGGAGCCCGGCCCCAACGACAACAGCAGCAGCCTGCTCAGCGGGATGCTGCCCAGCGGCGCTTCGGAAGGCTACTTCGACCAAAACCGGCCCGACACGCTGAGTTTGAGCGAGCGCCAGACTTTTGCCGTGCTCGACTCGGCCCGCCAGCTGCCCTCCGTGCGCAGCACCCTCGACTGGGTCGACCTGTTTATCAATGGCTACAAAAACATGGGCCAGTTTGAGTTTGGGCCCATTATCAATACCTACTCGCACAACAATTTCGAGGGCAACCGCTTCCGGGTTGGCTTTCGCACCGCGCCCAGCTTTAGCCGCAACACCGTTTCCAATGCCTACCTGGCCTACGGCACCGGGGACGGCCGCATTAAGTACGGGCTGAAAACGAGCTACATCGCGGAGCGCCGCCACTGGACGGTTTTCACGGGCGAGTTTCGCCACGACGTAGAGCAAGTGGCGCTGCTCGACAACGATTTTTTGCCTGATAACAACCTCTTCGTGGCCGCCTCGCGCTGGGGCAAGTTTACCGAGGGTCGGGCTATTCTGCGCAATTTGGCTTCGGGCAGCGTGCAGCGCGACTTGTTTCACGGCTTCACCGAAACCGTGACGCTACGCTACCAGGGCATCAAGCCGTTGCACCCATTTTCGTACTACGACTCGCCCGACCACGGCCTGAATGCACCACTGGGCAACAACCTGAACCTGTCGGAGCTGGTGCTGGAATCGCGCTACGCCCCCGACGAAACGCTGGTGCAAAGCGAAAACCGTCGCCGCGCCATTGGCCTCAAGAAGTGGCCCGTGTTCACGTTTCGCTACACGCTGGGGGTAGGAAATTATTTTGAGGACAGCAACCATCCGTTTTATCAGAAGTACAACCTGCTCGTCACGCACAGCGTGTCGCTGGGACACATTGGCCGGCTCTCTTACCGCGCCGAAGGCAATATCATTCCGGATGCCGTGCCGTACATCATTCTGAAAACGCCACTCGGCAACGAAACGCCTTTCTTCAATGTCAACGCATTTAACCTGATGCGCTACTTTGAGTTCGTGACTGACCGCTCGGTCTCCTTGCGCCTCGACCAGCACTTTGAGGGATTCCTCCTAAACTCCATCCCCGGTGTGCGCAGCCTCAACTGGCGCCTAGTAGGCACGATTAACGCCCTCTACGGTGGCTTGTCGCAAGAAAACCTGAACCTCTTACCCGAACGCGACAACTCGGGCAATCCGCTTGTGCGGTTGCACTCGCTGCGCCGCGATACGCCCTACATCGAAGCAGGTTACGGCATCGAGAACATCTTTAAATTCATTCGGGTAGACTTTATTCACCGCATTACCTACCGCGATTTGCCCGAAGCCAAGAATTTTGGGGTGAAGATTGGGGCGCAGTTCCGGCTCTGAGTTAACCTTAACGGTACACAAAAAGCCCCGTAGCTGCTACCAGCTACGGGGCTTTTTGTGGTCAACTATTGTTATAAAAACAGAGCCTTAAAACAAAGTAACTACGTGGCCCTGACAGGATTCAAGCCGGGGCACGTAAGATGTTGACTTATTGCAGCTTACCGCTTCCTTTAAAACACCTAGTAACCGTATTGGAAACCGTTACTTAGGCAAAGGCGGGTAATTACACTAGCTCAGCGACCACACCGCCTTGCTCCTGCCGAGTAGCCACGTAAGCGTCGAACGCTTCAGCGCGGGTAGCCCGTTCAGCGTTGGCATGGTAGCCAATGGCGTTCGGGGCAGGCAGAGGGGAAAGGGTGGCGAAGTCGGCTGCGGGTGAGCTAGCTAGGGACTTTCCCCGCAACCAAAGGATTTCCTCCTTGGCGTCTTTGAGGCGTTCAGCTAGCTGCTGGTTTTCCGACTTTACGCCGGTCAGTTCTTTTTCGGCCTCCACCAGCTTCTGCTCTGTTTCCGAAAGCAGCAGCACCGTGTCGGCGTGCTCCACTAGTTGGCCACGGTTCACCCGCATGGCCGGGGTGCCTGCTGGTGGCTCCGGCTCGGGGTCAACGCAACCAACTGGCTTGCTTGGGTCGGTGGTAAATACGAGGCTGCTCTTGCCAGTGCGAAGCCAGTCAGGGTTCACCTCAAATTTCTCAACAATACTGTTGAATGTGCTAAGGCGAGGCTCACTTTGACCGCTTTCCAGCGCCGTCACTGCCGTTTGGCTAAGGCCAATTCGTTGCCCGAATTCCTTCTGACTTAACAGGCCGCGCACCACCTTTATGCGCTGGCCTATCGTTTCTGATGTTTCCATGAAAATAATCAAGTTTGGTGTTGCTTTTGATTAACTTAAGTGTTAGCTTTGACGTATTAACTGATACGCTTATTGCTCTTAACGATGCTAAGGTAGTATGGTTAATACAAACTCACAAAAAAATTAATATTCCAATGAGTGAACTTGAAAATCGGGCGGCTTACATCAATGAGCTAGTGAAGGTCGCCAAGTTTCTGCCCAGCCGCTACTATGATGATGTGCAACAGCTACTTCCAGAGAAATCACTGTCGCGCATTAAGAACGCACGGGCGGGCTTAGTGGAGGACAGAGAGGTGCTGCAAGCACTGAAAAAAATCTCTGAAAAAGAACGCAAGCGTCGGCAAAAAGCTGCGCTCAGTGAGTTGAAAGCCACTAAAGCCACTGCTTAATCATGGAAGAACTAATCAAAGTCCGCAAGGAGAATGGCCAGCGCTTAGTGGATGGCCGTGAGCTGCACACGTTCCTAGAATCAAAGCAAGACCTATCGACTTGGCTCAAACGAAAGGTGAAGAAGTACGACTTCATTGAAGGGAAAGACTTTACCTCGTTCCGCCAATTGGTGGAACGAGAAAAGGGCGGCTCTTACACTATAGAATACAGCTTAACGCTGCATATGGCTAAAGAGCTTTCCATGCTAGAAGGCAACGCCAAGGGTAAGCAGGCCCGCCGCTACTTCATTGAACGCGATGAGCAACTAGCTAACCTGACTGAACACGCGCCCGCCCTGGCATTGCAGGCCCACACCAACCGCCCCGTGCAATTAGAGAACAGCAAGGCCGTAAACGCGCAGCAGTGGCTTATCGGCGGCTCAGCTACCGTGGCCGACTACAACCGCGAAAACTGCCGCCGTGTGACTGGCAAGACACCTAGTGAGCTAAAGGAGTGGGCTAGGCAGCGGGGCTTGCCAGCTAAGCAGCGCACCTCGGGCAAAGAGGTGGTGCGCACCATTCGGCCCGAGTTAGCCTGTCGCATGAGCGTCAATGATTCACTAGTTCGCCACGGCGTCAGCCTGAACGAAGCGTGCGACCTGAGTGCGGGCACTACTGCCCTATTTTCTAAGATGCTGCAATTAGGCATGGCTCCTGCCGAGCTGAGCGCCTAGTTTTTTATTTGTTCGTGTGTATCATAAAACTTAATAAACACTTGCAACGTATTAAGTTTTATACTACCTTTGAATCATCAAACACGATAACCACCCCACCGCCATGACCGCCACCGCAACTGCCACCCAGCAAATCGACCTCCGCAACATTCAGTACGACGAGCGCAAGCAGCGCGCCGTGGTGGCCCAAATCACAGAGGCCCTCAAAAACAAGCAGACGGTTACCCT
>CALMOO010000063.1 GCA_937871705.1 uncultured Hymenobacter sp. | reverse complement strand
CCCGAATATCGAGCACGTCGTCTTGCTGGTGCTGGGCGCTGAGGTCGCCTTCGGCTGCTGCGCCGGCCGCCGCTAGCTGGGCGGCGCGGTAGTTGAGTGGGCGCGCCGGCTCGCAGTACACGCGGGCGGCGGGCACGGCCACCAGCTCGCGCTCGGGGTAGCGCAGGGCTGTGAGGCGGCCGCCAAACACGCAGCCCGTATCAATATCAATAGTGTTGTTGAGCCACTCGGCATCGGGCACGGGCGTGTGGCCAAACACCACCATCGCCCGGCCGCGGTACTCGCGGGCCCACTCGTAGCGGATGGGCAGGCCAAACTCGTCGATTTCGCCGGTCGATTCGCCAAACAGCGCGAAGGCCCGCACGGCGCCCGAGCCGCGGCCCTGCATCTCCTCGGTGAGGCCGGCGTGGGCCACCACCAGCTTGCCGCCGTCGAGCACGTAGTGGCTCACCAGTCCATCCAGAAACTGCCGCACCTGTCCCTTAAAGCTGTCCGACTCACCTTCGAGCTGGGCCAGCGTTTCGGCCAGGCCGTGGTTGGCGGTCACCTTCTTGCCGTTGAGGTGGCGCAGCAGCTTGATGTCGTGGTTGCCGGGCACGCACAGGGCCGCGCCGCTGCGCACCATGCTCATCACCAGTCGCAATACCTGCGGCGAGGCCGGCCCGCGGTCCACCAGGTCACCCAGAAAAATGGCCCGCCGCCCGGCCGGCGGCGTGACCCGGATGCCGAGGTCGCGCACGTCGGCCACTGGCTCGGCCTCTACTATATACCCTAGGTCGCCCAGCAGCGCCAGCAGCTCGTCGTAGCAGCCGTGCACGTCGCCGATGATGTCAAACGGCCCCGTTTCCTCCTTGCGGTTGTTGTAGAGTCGGTCGCGCAGAATGCCTTGCACGGCGTCTACTTCCTCTACCCCGCGCAGGTGAAAAATGTGCCGGAAGCCCTCGTCGCGCAGGTTGCGCAGGCTGCGGCGCAGGTCTTGGCGGTGGCGCGCTATCACGTGCGGGCCCATGCCGCGGCGTTCGGGCCGGTGGGCGTTGCGCTCGTGGGCCACGGCATCGGGCACATCGAGCACGATGGCCACCGGCAGCACGTGGTACTGCCGGGCCAGGGCCACCAGCGGCTTGCGGGCTTCGGCCTGCACGTTGGTGGCATCCACCACGGTGAGCAGCCCGCGCTTCAGGCGCTTGGCCACCAGGTAGTGCAGCAGCTCAAAGGCGTCGCCGCTCGCCGATTGGTCGTTCTCATCATCGGCCACCAGCCCCCGGCACACGTCAGACGACACTATCTCGGTGGGCTTGAACAAGCGCCGGGCAAACGTAGACTTGCCCGCCCCTGAGCTGCCTATGAGCAGAATAAGGGAGAGTTCGGGAAGCTTGATTATATCTTGGGGCATTAGAAATATAGAGGTCGTTCAAGCCAATGCGCTAATGCTATGACAGAACAGGAAAAGTGGGATTATATCTTAGAGCTTAATGAACAGCTTCTCAAGGGAGGTGTGATTCTTTCAGAATGGACTACTTTTTTAGCTAAAGACGCAGAAATAGCCTTCTGCTACGGAGCAAACCTATCTTCTATTCTGGCGTGTCAAGCTGCTATTGAATCCCATCTACGGTATGATTACTTCGAAATAAACAAGTCGAAAGGGTGGGGCTTCTTTCTATTAATTGAAAATTCTTCATTGGATACTGATTTAAAAACTGAGCTTCATGAGTTGAGAAAGTTCAGAAATAAGTGGGTTCATGTAGCAAATCCGGCTGATGATACAGAACTTTTGGAAAGGCCAGAATATCATGAAGAAGAATTGCAAAAGTTTGCAGGAAAAGCAGTGGCAATGATGCTTAAAACACTATACAGCAACCAAGGCGTTTGACATGCTATATCCTATCAGACATTCCAGTCATTCGCTAGAAGAGAAGTCAGCAAACTTTTTCAGGCATCACTTGCCACCTGAATGGAATATTACATATCCTAGCCGCGACTATGGCCAAGACCTGAGTATAGAGATTACAGAAGATGGTGTGTATAGAGGTTCGGAACTAATAGTTCAATTAAAAGCATCAGGTCAATCCAACGCTCAATCAGGATTTGAAAGACAATCACTCAAAATTTCAACATACAATTATTTGTGGGAAAACCTCAGAGTTGCGATGCTCATCAAATACATTGAGGCTGAAGATGAAGCCTATTGGATTCTCCTTAAAGACGTTGATGCCCCTAATCAGGATAATCAGACCTTTACCGTCTATCTACCTAGGGTAAATACTCTTTCTACTATCAATTGGGATTCGATAGCTGGATATGTTAGAGAAATCACGGATATAAAACTAGCAGCATCAAGAGTACACGCGAGAGCAGTTAGACAAGCAACTAATTAGCTGCTATGTACTAGAGCAAACACCGCCATCTGCGACGGAGCGCCTACCCCCTCCACTTCTTCGCCCATCGCCACGAGGCGCACCTGATACCCATGGCGCTCGGCCACGCCGGTGGCCCAGGCTGAAAACTCGGCGCGGGTCCACTCGAAGCGGTGGTCGTCGTGGCGGAATTCGCCGGCGCTGAGCTTCTCGAAGAGCTGGTTGTAATCGGCATTGGGCGTGGTGACGAAGATGTGCGCCGGCCGGGCCTGAGCAAACACCACGGCTTCGAGGGCGGCCAGGCGGTTTTCGTCGAGGTGCTCGATTACCTCCACCAGCGCCGCCGCGTCGAAGCCGGCCAGCCGCTCGTCGCGGTACAGCAGCGACCCCTGAATCAGCTCAATGCGGGCGCGTTGGCGTGGCGACAGCTCGTCGAGGTGCAGGCGCTGGGCCGCTCGGCTCAGCGCCTGGTGCGACACATCCATGCCGCGGATAAACTCGATTTTGGGCTGGCGCAGCAGCAGGCGCAGGAGCTTGCCCTCGCCACAGCCCAAATCCAGCACGCGCTTGGGCCCAAGCTGGTAAATTTCGTTGGCCACCTGCTGCAGGCGCTGGTCGTGCAGCGATGCTCTGGGCTCGGCGCTTTCCGGGGCCGTTGCTTCGGCAGAGGGGGGTAGGGCGTTGGCTGCGTCGGCCTCCGGGGCTACGGGCTCGGGCAGTTCTTCCTCGGTGCCTTCCATCAGGCGCGCCAGCGTGGGGTTCACGATACCCGCCAGATACCGCAAATACCGCCGCGTGATGAAGCCGCGCTCGGGGTGCTGGGGCAGCCAAGTGCCGCCGCGGTGCAGCAGCTTTTCGGCCTCGGTCTGGTCTACGTAGTAGTGCTTGTCGTTGTCGAGCACTGGCAGCAGCACGTAGAGGTGCGTGAGCACATCTTGCAGTCGCAGGCCATCGTGGCGCAGGCGCAGCGTGTAGTAGGGGCTGTCGCCCCACTCGGGCTGAGTGGAGTCGAGGGGGTAGGACTCGGTTTCGACCGCGTAGCCGAGGGGCTCGAAGAGGCGACGCGGCCAGTCGGGACCGGGCGCCGACACCACGGCCACCGTGATGGCTAGCGGCAACGCCTCGGCGGGCAGGGCCGGGCGGTCCTTGCAAGTGCCGTTCATGGCGGTGCCGAAGGCTTTGCTCAGCGCCACGCTCAAGAACGACGAGGCCACGTAGGGCCGGTCGTTCACGTATTGCTCCAGGGCGAAGCCTTCGCCATTACGGTGGCCGCGCACCAGGCCCACCGGGTCAAGGTCGAGCAGCAAGGCGGCGGTGCAGCGCTCGGCGGTGGCTTCGGGGTAGAAGACGTGGGCCTGGCCGCCTGTGATTTCCAGGCTTTGCAGGCGGGCGGGGTTCTTGTGCAGCAGGTAGCCGAGGTCGGTGGCCGGCTGGTAGGTCGTGGTAATGGTTAGCAGCATGAGGCAGGTAGGGCCAGCGCGACGCTTAGAAGATGTTGTGAATTATTCGATGGCCGTTAGCGGCGCCCGGTTAAAAGCCTCGCCTACTCGCCGGGATAGCGCAGGCCGATTTGGGCGCGCACCGCATCCAACTGCTGCATCAGCTCCAAACTGAAGGCTAGGGGTAGGAGCGGACTTTCGCGCAGGCCCTGGTCCAGACACCACTGCACGTGGGCCGCCTCGTAGTGGTAGCCGCGCCCTTGCGGGGGGTAGGGCAGGAGCTGCGCATCCTGGCCGGGCACGCGCAGCTGCACCCCGGTGGCCGCATGAAACCGGCCGGTAAGCTCTAGCTGCCCTTCGGTGCCATACAGCACGCACTGGTTGTTGGTGGTGGCGGCCAGGGTCGAAAACAGGGTGGCCGTCGCGCCGTTGGCTTAGGCCAGCGCCATGGCGCAGCTCAGGTCAACGCCGGTGCCGGTCGGCGTCGCAACCGCCCGCACGGTCGTTGGCGTTCCCAGAAAAAGCTGGCTGATAAAGAGGGTATAAACGCCAATATCCAGGAGCGAGCCGCCAGCCAGCACGGGGTCGAAGAGGCGCCCCGCCGGCTCGTAGGTCGCCGCGAAGCCAAAGTCGGCGACTAGGTGCTTTACCTCGCCGATGCGGCCCGCCCGCACCAGCTCCAGGGCGTGGCCGATGGCCGGGAAAAAGCGCGTCCAAAACGCTTCCATCAGGAAAACTCCTTGCGCCTGTGCTACTTCTATCATCTCTTGGGCCTGGCGGGCATTGAGCGCGAACGCCTTTTCGCACAGCACGGGCAGGCCCGCCCGCAGGCAGAGCAGCGTATGGGCATGGTGCTCGGAGTGGGGGGTAGCAATGTAAACGGCGTCGAGGTCGGGCACCGCTAGCAGGTCTTCGTAGCTACCCACGGCATGCGGCACCCCGTAGGTGGCGGCAAAGGCCTGCGCCTTGTCGAGGCTGCGCGAGGCTACTGCGTGCAGGCGGGCGCCCGGCACCAGCGCTAGGTCTTCAGCAAATTTATGAGCGATGTTTCCTAGGCCCAGGATGGCCCAATTGTAAGTGCGCATAAGTCAGAAAAGCCGGCAGTAGAGCGGGCGCCGCAAGGTAAGGCCGCTCTCAGCTACTGCGCGACTTGCGGGCGCAAGGCCCGGTTGCGCCTGCCAAGGGCGGCCATTAGCGAAAAGCAGGCTACTTTCGGCCAGGCGCTGGGGCGGCTTTTCCTACCCCCCTCTTTTCGTTTACTTTATGAGCAATCTCCGACAAGCCAGCCGGTACCTTCTGCTACTGCTGTGCGGCGCCCTGCTGGCCAGCAGCTGCGGCCACGCCCCGCGCGAGCAGCAAGCTGCGCGCCCGCCCTTCGACGTAACGGAAGCCTCGATAGCCGACGTGCAGCAGGCCCTAAAACGCGGCGACTGCAACTGCGTGCAGCTGGTGCAGGCCTACCAGGCGCGCATCGCGGCCTACGACCAGCCCACCAAGCTCAACGCCATCGTGGTCACCAATCCCGAGGCCCTGGCCACCGCCCGCCAGCTCGATGCGGAGTACCGCCGCACCGGCAAGCTGCGGCCGCTGCACTGCATTCCATTGATTATAAAGGACAACTACAACACGGCCGGCCTGCAAACCACGGCCGGCTCGCTGGCCCTCAAAGGCTCGGTGCCCACCACCGACGCCACGATGGTAAAAGCCCTGAAGGCGGCCGGGGCCATCGTGCTGGCCAAGTCTAATATGGCCGAGTGGGCCTTCAGCCCGATGGTCACCATCAGCTCCATCGCGGGCGAAACCCGCAATCCCTACAACCTGGACCACGTGCCAGCCGGCTCCAGCGGCGGCACAGCGGCGGCCGTGGCGGCCAGCTTCGGCACGGCCGGCCTGGGCACCGATACAGGTAATTCCATTCGCGGGCCGTCGTCGCACAACGCGCTGGTGGGCTTTCGGCCCACGCTGGGGCTGCTGAGCCGGGCCGGCATCGTGCCGCTGTATTTGCGCAACGATACCGGTGGGCCCATGGCCCGCTCCGTGGCCGATGCTACCCTATTGCTCGAAGCCATGGCCACCGGCCCCGACCCCGCCGACCCGCTCACGAGCTACTGCGCCGGCAAGATTCCGGCGGGCGGCTACCGGCAGTTTTTGCAGAAAGATGGCCTCAAAGGTGCCCGCATCGGCGTGCTGCGCACGCTGAGCGAGCGCCACCCCGACCCGCAGGTGAAGACGTTGTTTGAGCAAGCCGTGGCCGATTTGCGCCGGGCCGGCGC
The DNA here is from genome assembly GCA_937871705.1 of uncultured Hymenobacter sp. Taxonomy (GTDB): domain Bacteria; phylum Bacteroidota; class Bacteroidia; order Cytophagales; family Hymenobacteraceae; genus Hymenobacter. Next base: position 8,226 of record CALMOO010000063.1, on the reverse strand, counting down.
TACGGTAGTCGAGGTTGAAATTCCGCATTTCGACCAAGTCAGCAGCGGGCAGTGGAGCTCGGTTTTCAAGCACGATGTCAACCAATACCTAGCCGCGCTGGGCCCCAACGCACCCGTCAAGAACATCGACGAAGTGCTGGCCTCCGGCAAATATTCCGCCTACATCAAGGAAAACCTGCAGGACGAATTAACCCACGGCGTGGCGCCCAGCGCCGCTGTGGCCGGCCGCGGCGAAGCCTACACCGACCCGCGCCGCATCGCCTTCCGCCACGCCGTCACGGCCGTGATGGACGGCCAGCAGCTCGGCGCGCTGGTGTACCCGACCTGGAATAACCCGCCGGCCAAAATTGGCGACTTTGCTGGGTATAAAGGTGATAACAGCCAGCTCATTGCCCCGCACACCGGCCAGCCGGCCTTCACCGTGCCCATGGGTTTTACTTATGATAACTTGCCCGCTGGCCTGCAGTTTCTGGGTCGCTCGTTCGACGAGTCTACCCTCATCAAGTACGCCTACGCCTACGAGCAGGCCACGCACCACCGCCGGGCGCCTGCCCGGTTTCCGGCTTTGCCAGTAAAGCCAGTTGGTGGTAAGTAATTGCTAATAGGTGGTAACCATTACGCCCGTCATGCTGAGCCTGCGAAGCATCTTATCACGCCAGAACAAATCGTTCACCTGTAATTAGATGCTTCGCAGGCTCAGCATGACAGGCGTAGTGATTAGGGCTCTCGGTTAGCTTTTAAGCTTCTCCGTCAGCTTGAGCAATTCCTCCAAGTAGCTTCCCCAAATGGCGGGGTTAGAATGCGTGCCGTGGCCCGTGGTGAGGTCCGTGATGGGCAGCAGGATGTAGCGGCCCTTGGGCACGCGCTTGATTTCAACTTCCAGGATGCCCAGCTCGGGCGGGTTCACCTGGTCGTCGGCCGAGTTGATGGCGAACAGCGGCGCCTTGATGGCCGCCAGGTGCGGGGCCGGGTTGTAGTCGCGCGAGGCATCGAACTGGTAGATGAAGTCGTTGGCATCGAGCGTACTAAGAGCACGGGCTTCGGTTTTGGCCAGCGCGGCTTCGGCCAGCGCGCGGGTGGGGGCCAGCTTCTGCATTTGCTTGGGGCTGCTGGTCATAAATAGCAGCGACGACTCGGCGCCCGTGAGGCCTACCTTGGGCTCGGCGGTGTACTCGCCACCCTGCCAGGCGGGGTCCATTTCTATCATATCGATAGCCATTTTGCGCAACATGCGGTTGCGCCCACCTATCTCGACCGGCAGGCTGGCCAGCGGCAGCAGGGCATCCATAAAATCGGGGTATTTGTAGCCCCACACCCAGGTTTCCATGCCGCCCATGGAGGTGCCCATGACTAGGCGCAGGTGCCCTACCCCCAGCTTTTCGGTCAGGAGGCGGTAATTGGCCACCACCATGTCGTCGTAGGTGTACTTTGGGAAGCGCATGTGCAGCCCGTTGCTGGGCTTGCTCGACTGGCCGTGGCCGATGGCATCGGGCAGAATGAGGTAGTACTTGGCCGCGTCCAGCGGTTGCCCCGGCAAACAGCTCGGTCAGAAAGTTCGAGCCCGCGCCCGTGGTGCCGTGCATGATGAGCACGGCGTTCACAATTTTGCCCGTTTTGTCGCGGCGCGGCTGCCCCACCGTGGCGTAGTGCAGGCTCAGCACCGGCAACGTTTCGCCGCTGGCAAACCGAAACTTGGGTAGCTTAAAATCGCCTTCTACCGGCGTCGGGTACGCGGCCTGCGCCCGGCCGGCAGCCGGCAGCATCAGCCAGCAAAAAAGTAGGAGTATAAGTCGAGGCATCAGGTAATAAACGGGTGGTTTGGGGTACGATAAAAGTTGGTTTGCTCTGCGCAGCGGCCGGTTTTCAAATGACGTGTATAAAAAGCAAATTGCCGCGGCGTCCCTACCCCCCTTCCCCGAAGAAGAGGGGGTAGGGAGCCCGCTACTTGCTCGCCGCCACCCGCTGCAAGCGCTGCCGCAGCGCCTCCAGCGCCGGGCGCGACAGGTACTGCCCATCGGCCACTACGCCCACGATGCGGCGGGTATTAGAAATATCATCCAGCGGATTAGCGCCGAGCAGCACCAAATCGGCCAGCCGTCCGGCCTGCACCGAGCCCAGGTCCTGAAGCCGGTTGTAGTAGCGGGCCGGGTTGAGGGTGGCCGTTTGCAAAGCTTCGAGCGGCGTGAAGCCGGCCGCCACGAAGCGCTGCAGCTCCAGGTGCAGGCTCACGCCAGGCACCAGGTCTACGCCGGCCGGCATGTCGGTGCCGGCCAAAAAGCCTACCTGCGCCGCGTGCAGCTTGCGCACGATGTCGAGCTCGTGCGTCACGAAGCGGGCGCGCACGGCCAGCGGGTCGGTGTCGAGGGTGCGCGCAATGCCGAGCTGGGCCTTGGGCCAACGCTGCGCCACCCAGCTGCGGCCCGCGTAGGCCAGGTCGGGGTCCTGGCGCCACGCTATGCTGTCGACCAGCCACTGGCCGCGCTCCCAGAAGAGGGTAGGGCACTGCCACACCTCGTGGTGCTGCGCCAGCAGCTGCACAATGCTGGCTTCGCGGGCCGCATCGTAGGTGGCCAGCAGGGTGACCGGCGACTTGGGGCTGCCCGCCACGTACTGGTCCTCGGCGGTCGAGCTGGCTTCAAAAATGCCAATCAAATGCTCGAAGCTGCGCTGGCCGGCCCCCACGGCCTCGGAGGCGCGCACGGCATCGGGCACGTGCCCCTCAAAGAGCAGGCCCGCCGCCTTGGCCGCCGCCGCAATGGCGAAATAGGCCTCACGGGGCACCAGCGACTGAACCTTGATAAAATCAACGCCCCGCGCCTTGAGCATCGCCACGGCCCGGCGCCCATCCTCGGGAGTGGCAATGGCAATGGACGCTTTGTAGGGCGATTTGGGGCCGTCGAGCATGGGCCCGCTCACCACCATCCGCGGGCCCAGCAGCCGGTGCGCCGCCACCGCCGCGCGGGCCTGCAAAATAGAATCCAGCTCGCTGCCCATATCGCGGATGCCCGTGATGCCATTGGCCACCAGCAGCGGCAAAATGAGCCGGGTGCCCGCCGCGGCCGTGCCGTCAAAATACACGTGCGTGCGCATGTCCCACAGCCCCGGAATGAGGTACTGGCCAGTGGCATCCACTACGCGGCCCTGGCGGGGGGTAGGGCCGGCAGTAGGGCCCACCCGCGCAATGCGCTTGCCAGCCACAACCACCGTTTGGTTAAGTCGAATTTGGCCAGTGGCCACATCAACCACGTTGGCGTGCACAATGGTTAGGGTTTGCGCGGCGGCCGACAAGGCGCCGCCAAAAACGGCTAAGAACAGGAGCTGAAACAGGCGCATTAAGTAGAAGTAAAGTTGCTGGTTGGCTTCCGGGTGCGCTGGTATTGCCTACCCCCGCGCGCCGCAGCAAGCACTAACGCCAGCCAGTTAAAAGTGCTTGGTAAGTAGCTCAGTGCGCCCCTCGGGCAATAGCCTTCGCCCGAAAAAACTCGTCGACCTTGTGGTTGAATTCTGCAGCATGCTCCTGCAACGTGGCGTGCCCGCTGCTGGGTACTATCCAGAGCCAGGCGCGGGGTAGGTGGCGGTAAATGGCCACCGTGTGCGCTAGCGTAATCACGTCGTGGTCGCCAGCAATGATAAAGGCCGGGGCCGCCACGCGTTGCAGCGTTGGCAGCGGAATGTTCGGCTGAAACACGTCCAGTTTAAACACCTTCCAATCGTTTTTCTTGGTAGGGTCGGTAAAGAGTTGCGCTTTGTTTGCTTGGTAGCCGCGTTGCTGCTGTAGCCACAGGGCTGGCGTTAGGGCCAGCGAGTCGGGCGACAAGTTGGCCCCCGTGGCGGCCAGCCGCTTCACCAGGCGCGGGTGGCGCAGGGCCAGCACCAGGGCGTCGATGCCGCCGTCGCTCCACCCCAGCACGTAAGCCGAGTCGAGGCGCAGGCTCGTGAGCAAGGCCGCAAAATCATCGGCCATCATCTCGAAGCTCAGCGAATCGCCTGGGTCAACCGACTTGCCGTGGGCACGGCTGTCCACCGCAATCACCCGGTAGTGCTGGGCGAAGTAGGGGATAGTCGACTTAAAATCCTGAATGCTGCCGCCGTTGCCGTGTAGCAGCAGTAAAGGCGGCCCCGACCCGTACACCTCGTAGTAGAGTCGAATGCCCCGCACTGCCTGGTAGTGGCCGGCGCTGGGGTTGTGGCCGTACGGCACCGGTTGCCCGGCCGCCACATGCCCGCCCAGCAGCAAGCCCAGCAAGAGAAGCCAGCATTTTCTGCGCAAGCCAGCAAACAAGAGAAGCATCATGGTGCGAGGATGGAAGAAAGTAGCAAGCGGCGCGAAAACAACGTGGGCCGCTGCTTCTTAGCTAGCTTAGCGGCCCGCCTATTTTTCTGCATAAATAGGCACTAACCACCTTTTGTGCGCGCTATCGGCCGCTCTGCTGCTGGTAGCGCGTGCCGCCGGCCGCCTAAAGCCGCCGCTTGTCTATCATTTACTTACATTTAGTATGACTGCCACTCCGCTTGCCGAACTTGCCGCTGCCCTGGCCGCCCCCACTCCGCCCGCCGAGCGCCTGCAGGCTGCCCTCGACCTAGTGGGCCCGCAGGTGCGCGCCGACCGCTGCTTTCTCTACGTGCGCGACCCGGCCCAGGGCCGCGGGCGCATTGCCTTCGTGTGGCGGCTCGACGAGGCCGTGCCCGACCCGCGCCACGACTGGCAGGACGACACCGGCGACTTGCCCCAGCAAGACCCGCTGTTTCGGGCCGCGCTGGCCGCCCGCCCCTCGGTGTATGTGGAAGATGTGAGCGAGGCTGGGCCCGACGTGCTCAACCAGGAGTTTGAGCGCCTCACCTTCGGCCACCGCGCCCTGGTGCACGCCCATATCATCGAGCACGAGCAGCTCTGGGGCATTTTGCAGCCCTGCGTATTCGGCCACCCTCACCACTGGACCGCCGCCGAGCGCGCCTACCTCGACGGCGCCGTGCCGCTCCTGCTGCCCGTAGTGCAGGACTACATGCGCAGCCTGGGCAAGGTTTGAAGAGCGCTCCTGGCTACCGAATAGCTGCTCGCCAGTTTGGCCCAAACAAGGGGGTAGGGCCGCTAACTACGCGGCTTGCAGCTCTTCCTCGCGGTAGCAGTCCCAGTAGCCGTCGTCGAGGCGGTACACATTCACGCGCTGCACCAGGCCCGTGCCGGGGTGGCGCTCCTTTAGCTGCCCGCGCCAGATAATGGTGTGGGCCGAAGCCTGCGGCGCGGGCTGGACGCGGCGCCCCAGCGGGTGGGCGTAGGTGTGCGGCGGCGTAGCCACCAGCACTACTTCCTGCACTACTTCTTCGGGCGGCCCCGGGGCCGCCTGACTGCAAGCCGCTTCGTGCCAGGCCAGTAGCTCGCCGCAAGCGGGGCAAACGGCTTCGGCCGCCTCGTCGTACGCAGCGATAGCTGGTTGCTCGTCAGCATAAATAGTAGCGTCGGCAAGCTCCGGCTGCCCTTCCGCCACGTAATGAATTTTTTTACCAGTTGCCATTAGCAAAAACGCGCAATGTTTTTACTAATGTACGTAGTGCTATTGGCTTTGGCCAAACAAGTTGTCCGCCGCCCACTGGTCGCCCCGCCACCAACTGCTGCCCTAGTAGGGGGGTAGGCAGCCCCCGCGCCATACTCCGTTGCGCCAGCGCCCAGCGGCTCCAGGCTAGCAGCCCTACCCCCCCTCGGCCCCATCAACGTGCCCGCACCACCTACTAAAGTCCGAGTTCCGACTCGTAGCGCGCCCCTACTCGCTTTTGCTGAGTATTATCTTATCTATTCAATTTATAAGAATATAGATTTTATTGGCTAACTAGCCCATTGCTTGAGCCTGCTGGCCATCCACGGGCGTTTTTGCGAAACTAAGCGCAAGTACTTGGCCCATGAATGTGAGGTTCGTAACCAGAAAGAGCTTGTGGTGTTGGATGGCGGCCGTGCTGCTGGCCCTGAGCAGCCGGCAAGTAGGTGCGCAGCTGCCCGCGGGCAAGCTGCTGACCACGGCCGAGGGCCTCGCCGATAATACCGTGCAAAGCATTGCCCAGGACCAGCAGGGGTTTTTGTGGCTCGGCACGCAAGACGGGCTGAGCTGCTACGACGGCCACGGGTTTCGCACGTTTCGGTCTGATGCGCGGCGGCGCGGCAGCCTGGCCGGCAATTTTGTGCGGGCGCTGGCCCCGGCTGCGCAAGGCGGCATCTGGGTGGGCACCGACTACGGGCTGAGCTACTACAATCCGCGCACCGAGCGCTTTAGCCGGGTGCCCGCCGATTCCGCCGCGCCTTACTTCGTCAATGCCCTGCTCACCGACCCGGCCGGCTGCGTCTGGGTGGGCACCGAAGACGGCCTGCTGCGCTACAACCCCGCCACCCGGCGCCTGCGGCGCTTTCGCTGCGAAGCTACGGGCCCCGCTACCAGCGCTGCGCGGCACAATTCGGTGCGGTCGCTGGCCTGCGATAGCGCGGGCACGCTCTGGGCTGGCACCGGCGAAGGGCTGCTTTATCGCCTCGACCAGGCGGCGGGCTGGCTGCGAGTGGTGAGCGGCTACGCCCCGGCCAGCCCGGCCCCGCTGAGTGCGCTGGCCGCTACCCCCACCGGCGGCGTGTGGGCCGGCACCGAAGACGGCAGCCTGCGCTACCTGCCGCCCGGCGCTCCGGCGCAGGAGCTGGTGCGCCCCCACCCCGGCGCAGCGGCCGTGCACAGCATCTGGGTTAATGCGCGCGGCGGAGTCTGGGTGGGCACCAGTGCCGGGCTGCAGCAGTGGCCGGCCGGCACTGGTGCCTACCCCCCCTCCGGCCGGCCACCCGTGCTGCTGGGCGAAGTGCTGGCGCTGGCCCCCGACCGCGAAGGGCAGCTCTGGGTGGGCACGCCGGCCGGCGTGCGCTGGCTCGATACGCGGCCTTCGCCCTTTGCCTTGGTGCCGACTGGCGCTGGTTCGGGGCCGGTGTGGGGGGTAGCGGCCACCCCTAGCGCCCTGTGGATAGGTACGGAGCAGCACGGCGTGCTGCGCCTCGATGCGGCCGGCAAAGTAACCCAGCACTTGCAGCACGTAGCTCACGACTCGGCCAGCCTGGCCGCCGACTTTGTGCGGTGCGTGCTGGCCGATGCCGCTGGGGGCCTCTGGGTGGGCACCCAGCGCCAGGGCCTCGACTACCGGCCGGCGGGGGCCACGGGCTTTCGGCACTTTCGGCACGCGCCGGCGCGGCCGGGCTCGCTAGCCGATGATTTTGTGCGCTGCCTCTACCGCGACCCGCAAGATGGCGCCCTTTGGGTGGGCACCGAAGGCGGCCTGTGCCGGCTGGCCGACCCGCGCACGGGCCGCTTCACCACCTATCGGCGGCAAGCCAGCCAGCCCCAGAGCTTACCCAACAACTTCGTGCGCTGCGTGCTGCGCGACCGGGCAGGCCGGCTGTGGGTGGGCACGGGCGGGGGCGGCCTCTGCCGGCTCGACGACCCCGCCACGGGCCGCTTCACGGCCTTTAAGGCGAATGTTCGGGATGAGCACAGCCTGCCCGGCAACTTCGTGCGGGCCCTGTGCCTGGATGCGGTAGGCCGCCTCTGGGTGGGCACCGAGGATGGTGGCCTCTGCCGCCTCGATGATGCGCGCACGGGCCGCTTCACCACGTTTGGCGAAGCCCAGGGCTTGCCCAACGACGTGGTTTACAGCATCGTGTCCGATTCGGCGGCTCGCGCGCTGTGGGTCAGTACCAACCGCGGCCTGGCTCGCCTCGACCTGGCCACCGAGCGCCTCACGGCCTTCGACGCCCGCGATGGGCTGCCGCAGCAAGAGTACAACGCCGGCGCTGGCTGCCGGGCTCCTGATGGGCAGCTTTATTTTGGCGGGCCGAAGGGGCTGGTGCGCTTTCGGCCCGCCGCGCTGCCGCCCCTATCGGCGCCGCGGGTGCTGCTCACGGGCCTGCGCCGCCTCAACCAGCCCGTGGTGCTGCCCGACACGGCCGTGGGGCAGCGCCGCCAGCTGCGCCTGGGGCCGCAAGACTACGTGTTTACCCTGGAGTTTGCCGCCCTTGACCTGCGCCGCGCCGACCACAGCCAACTGCTGTATCGGCTCGAGGGCTTTGACCCCGGCTGGCAGGCCGCCGGCCCTCGGCGCGAAGTGACGTACACCAACCTTGACCCGGGCCGCTACACGTTTCGGGTGCGCGAAGCCAGTATGCCGCCCGCCGCCGGGGCTGTGCTGCAAGTGGTGGTGGCCCCGCCC
>CALMOO010000062.1 GCA_937871705.1 uncultured Hymenobacter sp. | reverse complement strand
GTGTGGAGGCCAGTCATATTGAAAGCAAATATACACGTGTTCGCAACTTCTTCACGTGCGTTTATCTTTTCTATAGAATATTTTTTGGACTGTTCTACTTGCCCATTAGCCAGCGGTAGGCTGGGCCAAACTCGCGCCGCCAGAACCATTCGGCGTGCTGGCCATCGGCGGGGGTAGCAAAGGCTACGTGGCTAGGCTTGAGGCCCCGCGCCAGCAGTGCGTCGCGCACTTCGGCCATTTGCGGCACCACCGTGGGGCCTTCGGCCGGGCCAGCCACGAAGTAGAAGCGGCTGAGCGGCGCGGGTCGGCGGCGCCGCACAAAAGCCAGCACCGAGTCTTTGGCAAACCAAAAAGCTGGCGAAAACACCCCTACCCGCCCAAATACCAGCGGGTACTTCAGGCCCGCATACAGCGAAATGAGCCCACCCATGCTGGAGCCCATTATGGCCGTGTGGGCCGGGTCGGGCCGGGTACGGTAGTGCTGGTCGATGTAGGGCTTGAGCGTTCGAACCAGAAAATCAACGTATTGACTACCCTCACCGCCTTTTTTCAGGCGCTCATTCACCCAGGGCGAATACTCATCGAGGCGCAGTTCGCCGCCATTATCGATGGCCACGACCACGCAGCCGGTGGGGTCCTGGCCGCTGGCAGCCAGCTCATTCAGGGTTTTGTCGACCGCCCACTCGCCCGCGTAGGCCGTGGCTTCGTCAAAGATATTTTGGCCATCGTGCAAATAAAGCACCGGGTAGCGGCGCTTGGAGGTGGTGTAGTCGGGCGGCAGATAAAGCCAGATGCGGCGCCGACGCCCGCCCAGCTGCGGCAGCCGAAACGAGTCGGACAAGATGCGCACATTGGGCGCGGCGGTGTGCGGCTTAGGTAACAAGGGAGGGGTAGGGCCGCCGGGGCGTTGGTCGGTCCAGGCGGCTACCTGTAGCGTAATCGTGGTAGGCGCAGTGCCAAAATCAGCCTGGTGGTTGGGCACGGCCTGAAAATTGGCGTCAGCCTCGCCCGTGGCCCAGGAGCCGCGCGTAAACTTAAATTCCTGGTGCCCACGCACGGTAGCGGGCAGCGTCAGCTGGCACGCGCCATCGGGCTGAGGAGCGAGTACGTAGCCAGGGGCGGCGGGGTTCCAGTCGTTGAAGGAGCCGGCCACGTAGATTTTCTGGCCACTCAACACTGCTGAGCCAGGCGCTATTCGCAGGGTGGTCTGGGCCCAAGCCGTCGGACTCAGCCAAGCCACTAGCCAACATAGCCAAGCGAAAACCCCTACCCTACTCTGCATGGCGCTGCTGGTTTCTAATTAGTTGCTTCAGCAGCACTAGCTGGCCGAGATGATAATGGATGTGCTCGACCGAACCCTGTAGATTTTTATAAACCGACGAATAATGAGGCAAAATCGGCTCGCTTAAGCTGGCTTCCGCCACGCCCCGGATAGCCGCCGCCAGCTCATAAGCTGACCGGATATTGTTGGCTTGCAGCGCCGCCCAATCGGCTTCGGTATGTAGTACCGGTACGTCGAAGCCGTTGGCCGGTCCTATTTCTGTCGCGTGGCCCTGAGCCCGCTGGGCCATTATCTGGTTCCAGAAAGTGAGATGATGCAGCAAGGCGGCAATGGTGTTAGGCGAAGCAGCCGTAAGCGTCGTAGCCTCGGCTACCGTTACATCGTGCAAGACGTGAGCCAAGTCAACTTCCGTCCAGTTATTGCCCTCGTGTACCTCTAGCAGGTGCTGAGCTATAGCTTCGGTGATATTCATAGCTTCGCTACCGAATAACTTCGCCAGTGCCAGCGCCGCGCTCCGATACATCTATCTTGCGCAGCGTGTATACGGCCCGAATCGAGTCGACACCCGGCAAGCCGTTAACCTCAAAATCGATGCGGGAACCCCGCTTTTGAGGCCCACTCACGAAGTGCCGGTATTCTTCGGCCGACTCGCGCACGACGTAGAGGACTGGGCACGTTCAGTCGCGCGTAGGTGCTACGGCCGTCGGGGGCCGGGTAGCGTTTCTCACTGCTGGCCAGTAGACTCACTCCCGTAAGGCGGACCTTATCTGCTTCATCGGCGCTAATGCCCGGTGGAGAGTAGTTGCCGAGGCCATCCACAAATACTTCCCGCCGGGCCACCAGGTCTTCGAGGGGGGTAGTCTTGAGGAGCGGCAGGTTTTTTTCTTCCATCAGCAGCTGCTGCACGGCGGTGCCAGGGGCCGCCTGCTGATAAAAAACCAGTACCGGGTTTTTAATTTTGATTTTGCTGATGTAGAGTTGCGG
>CALMOO010000061.1:1949-2821 GCA_937871705.1 uncultured Hymenobacter sp. | reverse complement strand
GGGGAGCCCAACCGCCTGCCAATGGGCCCGCAGCCCGCCCTCACCGACCTGACGGAGCGCATCCTGATGGGCAATTTCGTGGTGCTGGAAGTCGCTCCGGGCGTGTTCGCGCACTATGCGCACCTGCAACCCGGCAGCTTGACGGTGAAGGCGGGCGACCGGGTGCGGCGGGGTACCGTGCTGGGCCGCCTTGGGCAATCGGGGCAGGCTCAGCTGCCGCACCTACACTTCCAGGTTAGCAACGCCATTACGTTTGAGGAGTCGGAAGGCTTACCCTTTGTTTTTCAAGAGTACACACGCCTGGGTTCGGCTACGTTGCTGGACGTGCTGGGCCAGGCTGAAAAGGTGCTAGCCACGCCAGTTTCAGCAAAGCCCTGCCAGCAGGAACTGCCACTAGACAGCGACGTTATCATGTTTAGATAAAATCGTGTCAGCTTATAATTCACCGGCCGGGCAGTTGAAAGGGACGTGCAGCGAGCGCTGGCGAGCTCGGTCTGTACCGGGTTGGGGCGCGCAGTCAGTAGGCAATTATGGCAGCTGCTTAGGCGCGACCCGCTCCGAAACAGTGCCGGGCATTACATTTAGAAGAACTTTCCACCCGCTCACCTTATGGCTTCTACTCGGCTTAAAATTGGCTCCTACGCCGGCCTCACCGTTGCGCTCTTTGGCCTCGCCTCCTACCGCTTCTACGAGCGCCGAGCCCCTCAGGAGCCGCCGAGCAAAGAGCAGGTGCTGGTGGGCACCCTCGTGCAGGGTCTCTCGCAGGCCCACTACCAGCCCGAGCACCTCGACGACAATTTCAGCCGGCGCGTGTACGAGCTGGCGCTCAAGCGACTGGACTACCGCCGCAAGTTTTTGCTGCAGGCCGACGC
>CALMOO010000061.1:0-1939 GCA_937871705.1 uncultured Hymenobacter sp. | reverse complement strand
ATATACCTTGCCCCTTACCGATTATCCGGCCTCGCTGCAGGCCGACGTGGCGCAGTTGGCGAAATATCAACTCGACATCGACGATGAGACCAAGCGCGGCACCCACGAATTTCTAGACCTTGGCACCAAGCTGCTGGCCGAGCGAACCCAGCAGGTGCAGGCCCTGGTGCACGAGTTGCTGGCCCAGCCCTTCACCTTCGACGCCGACGAGACTATCCAGACCGACTACGAGAAAACTTCGTTTCCGACCTCGGTAGCCGACCGACGCGAGCAGTGGCGCAAACAACTTAAGTACGAGACGTTGGCCCGCGTAGCTGAGTTGCTCGATGAGCAAGACAAACGTCGCGACCGAGTTCGCCTGGCTAGTTTGCGCCACGAGCCCCTGCCCGCTGCCCCTGCCGAACGCACCGTTGCCCAACTTGAAGTGGAGGCCCGCCAGCGCGTGCGCAAGTACTACGACGCGCAGTTTGCCGACCAGCCCGACGCCGATGAGGTGCTGGCTCGCTACGCCAACGTCATCGCCAATACGTATGACCCACATACCGACTACCTGGCGCCTCAGCGCAAGGAAGACTTTGATTTTCAATTGACGGGGCGCATGGACGGCATTGGCGCGCTGCTGCACGAGCGCGATGGCCTCATCTACATTGAGGACGTGGTGCCCGGCTCGGCCTCGTACCGCCAGGGCGAGCTAAAGAAGGGCGACGCCATCCTGCGCGTGGCCCAGGGCGCGGCCGAGCCCGTGAGCATTGAGGGCTGGCACACCAACAAGGCCGTAACCCTCATTCGGGGTAAGAAGGGCACCGAGGTGCGCCTGACGGTGAAGAAAGCCGACGGCTCGACCAAGGTCATTCCCATCGTGCGCGACGTGGTGGTGAACGAGGCTACCTACGCCCAATCGGCCGTCATCAATGACCCGAGTGGCTTAAAAATAGGTTATTTGCGCCTACCCGTCTTCTACGCCGACTTTAGCGGGGAGGGCGGCCGCTCGTCGGCCGACGACGTGAAGAAGGAATTAGCCAAGCTCACGGCTGAGGGCGTGCAGGGCGTCGTGTTCGACCTGCGCGAAAACGGGGGCGGCTCGCTCCGCGACGCTGTAGATATGGCGGGCCTTTTTATACCCAGCGGCCCCGTAGTGCAGGTGCACGACAGCCGAGGCACCACCAGCGTGCTCAATGACCGCGACCCGCGCGTGCAGTACGCCGGTCCGCTGGTGGTGCTGGTGAACAAGCACAGCGCCTCGGCCTCCGAAATTCTGGCCGCTGCTATCCAAGACTACAAGCGCGGGCTCATTATCGGCACGCCCACCACCTATGGCAAGGGCACCGTGCAGCGCATTGTGAATTTGGATGAGACGCTGCCTACCGGGCTTGACTCGTTTAAGCCGCTGGGCTCATTGAAATTTACGATGCAGAAGTTCTACCGCATTACAGGCAGCTCCACGCAATTCAAAGGTGTGGCCGCCGACATCGTGCTGCCCGATGTGGCCTCGGACCTCGATGAGGGCGAGCAGCAGGCCGATTACGCGCTGAAGTGGGACGAGATTAAATCGGCCAGCTACCGCCCCTGGGACGCGCAACCGAACTACGCCAAGCTCGAAGCCAACAGCAAGGTCCGCATAGCCGCTAATCCTAGCTTTCGGCAACTAACGGCCATCGTGCAAAGCCTGCGCAAGCGCCAAGCCGAAACGGTTGTGCCGCTGCAGCTCGACAAATTCCGAGCCCGGCGCCACCTACTCCAAACTGAGTCGGAGAAGTACGAGGCGCTCCAAGCCCTGGCCAAACCCCTGGCATTAGTTCAACTGGCCGCCGACCGCCAGGCTCTGCAAGGCGATTCGGCCCAGGTCAGCCGGGCCATGCGCTTCACCCAGGGCCTGCCCAAAGACCTGACCTTGAACGAGGCGGTGGCCGTGCTAAAGGACGCGCAATAAGCTCAAGGA
>CALMOO010000060.1 GCA_937871705.1 uncultured Hymenobacter sp. | reverse complement strand
CTGCTGGGGGTTGCGCTCATGGGCAGCGCGCTTTTCGCTCACCAGCAGCTGCGCATAAGCATTCCACTGCTGAAATAGGTGCCGCGAGGTATCGAGGCGCTGGCGCTGCTCGGGCTCGTCGGCCAGTTGGTCGCGTAGCTGGTTAAAACGCGTCAGCAGGTCGCGCTGGCCGCTGTAGTAGGGGTCGAGCATCTGCTCGTTGCCGATGAGCAGGTAGCCCCGGAAGCCCGTTTCCATGTCGATAATGCTGCGGAGCAGGGTAGTGCCATCGGCCGACATGCGCTGTGAGGCTTCCACGCGCTGCGAGTTGCGCAGCACCTGGCCCGCCAGCCGGTAGTTAATCAGCAGCACCGCGGCAAACAGCCCCAGCAGTAGCAAAAATCCACCAAAAAGCTTCGTAGTGAGGTTCGTTCTCATAAGCAGCCTAGCCGGCTGGTTTGCCCGCTTCAAGCTTCGGCCTTACGCAGCTTAGCTTCCATGGTTTGAAAGAGCGTCACCATTTCGTCGGCTATCTGCTGCACGTGCTTAAACTCGGCGAGCGCCTCGTCGCGGCGGCCGGCCAGGTGCATATCCATGAGCCGGTTGGCTTGCTCATGAATGCGGCGGTGCAGCTGGTCCAGGTCCTTCATTTCGGGCAAGTGGGCATAGTCGTTGGCGCTCCGCTCGGTTATCCATTTGCCCAGTCCGCACTGGTCGGGGTTGCGCAGCGGGCCCTGCTCGTTCGCGTTGCCATACAAAAAAGAGCGCAGTTTTGCCTTGAAAGCAAAGTGTTTAAGTAAAGCAGATTCAAAATCCTGCTTGATTGATTCGGGAGTCATGGGCTGGGGCACGGAAGGAAATAGCCCGTAGGGTTAGGAAAGCAGCCGTTACTTTCGTAGCGGGCAATGCAGCCTTGGCTCGTTAGATTAACCGAACATCGACTGCTGTTCTTGTACGCAATATTGCCGTTCTCTGCCACAAATTTCTTGGTTTAAAGCTCATCACACGCTTTTTATATGGATTCTGCCACCCTCAAAACCGTTGCCTTGCACGCTACCCACCAGCAGCTTGGCGCCAAAATTGTCCCGTTTGCAGGCTACGCCATGCCCGTGCGCTACTCCTCCGACCTGGAGGAGCACCACACCGTGCGGCGGGGGGTAGGGATATTCGACGTGTCGCACATGGGCGAGTTTCGGCTGCGCGGCCCGCGGGCGCTCGACCTCATTCAGCGCACTACTTCCAACGACGCCAGCAAGCTGCAGCCCGGCAAGGCGCAGTACTCGTGCCTGCCCAACACCGAAGGCGGCATCGTGGACGACCTACTGGTGTACATGCTCGGCGAGGAAGATTACTTCCTAGTAGTCAATGCTTCCAACATCGACAAAGATTGGGCTTGGCTGCAAAAGCACAATACGGAGGGGGTAGCAATGGAAAACGTTTCCGACGGCCTCAGCCTCTTTGCGGTGCAGGGCCCCAAGGCCGCCGAGGCCTTGCGCAGCCTCACCGATGTCGACCTGAAGGCTATTCCGTACTACAGCTTTGTGCGGGGCACGCTGGCCGGCGCGCCGGGCGTGCTCATCTCGGCCACGGGCTACACCGGCGCGGGCGGCTTCGAGCTGTACGTGCCCAATGAGTACGCCGAGCAGGTGTGGCACCGGATTATGGATGCCGGCCAGCCTTTCGGCCTCAAGCCCATTGGCCTGGGCGCCCGCGACACGCTGCGCCTCGAAATGGGCTATTGCCTCTACGGCAACGACATCGACGACACCACCTCGCCCCTCGAAGCCGGCCTGGGCTGGATTACCAAGTTCACCAAAGACTTCACCAACAGCGCCAACCTCAAAGCCCAGAAGGCGGCCGGCGTGCAGCGCAAGCTGGTGGGCTTCGTCATGGATGGCCCCGGTGGCCTGCCCCGCAGCCACTACCCCCTCGTGGATGCTCAAGGCGAGCGCATTGGCGAGGTCACCAGCGGCGGCCAGTCGCCCACCCTCAGCCGCGGCATCGGTCTGGGCTACGTGAAAACCGAGCTGGCCGCGCCCGGCACCCAAATCTTCGTGCAGGTGCGCGGCAAAAATCTGCCCGCCACGGTGAGCAAGCTGCCGCTGGTGCCCGGCACGGAGGAGGCGTAGATTTGTTTTTGCAAAAAGGTAAAGAACGTCATGCTCATCTGGCGTCCGCCTGTCGAAGCATCTCTCCCATGCCAGTAGGTTGCCAATCCTGACGGCGTGATAGAGATGCTTCGACAAGCGGACGCCAGATGAGCATGACGTTCCTTTTTAAGGACTTAATTAGGAAAATTACTTTGAAACTTGACATCTGTTTTTCGCCCGAGCTGCTGCCGCTCTATGACCTGCGCGGCCGGGTGGCCGTTATCGTGGACGTGCTGCGCGCTACCAGCACCATCGTCACGGCCCTCGACCAGGGCGTGACCGAAATATTCCCCGTTTCCAGCCTCGACGAGTGCGCCGCGCTGGGCCGCGAGCGCGGCTGCATCACGGCTGCCGAGCGCGACGGCGTCGCGGCCGAAGGCTTCGATTTGGGCAATTCGCCGTTCGGTTTTCTCAACCCCAAGTTTCCGGTGCGGGGCCGCGCGCTGGCTATCAGCACCACCAACGGCACCCAGGCGCTGCGCCGCTCGCTGGCCGCCGAGGCCATCGTGTGCGGCGCCTTCCTGAACCTGAGCGCCGTGGTCGATTTCGCGGTGGCCCAGCAGCGCGACGTGCTGGTGGTGTGCGCCGGCTGGAAGGGCAGCTTTTGCCTCGAAGACAGCATCTTTGGCGGCGCGCTGGCCGAGCAACTGGCCGAGCGCGGCTTCGACATTGCCTCCTCCGATGCCGCCCTGGCTGCCCTGCACCTCTGGCAGGATGCCAAGCCTACCTGGCCCACCTACTTGCTGCAATCGGCCGCCGTGCGCCGCCTCAATGCCCTCGAAGCCCACGACGATTTCACCTTTTGCATGAACGTCGATACGCACCCCGAAATCCTGCCCTTGTGGCGCACCGACCGGCTGCTGAGGGGGTAGGGAAAGCAGCTATGCACTTGGGGTAAGCAGGGCAGTAACGGGCTTTGAACTAGGGGAATACCTAAGTTATTGGTAAACATGATTTTCGTCATGGCGCACCGGGGCGTCAGCCTATAATTTTATAAGGTTGATAAAATAAAACGTCGCGCTTGGATGCGTAGCCTCAGTTCAGGGGCCGGTTTCGTGCGTTGACTTACCCCCTGTTAGCTTTTAGTATTTACCCCGATGAGCCTTTCTCAAGAAAAATTAGTTGCTCAACTCACGGCAATCGTGGGCCTGCATCCCGGCGGCCCCTCCGATACTGGGGGGCACACGCCCAAGCCATTGATTGGCAAGACGCTGCGTTACCTGGCTAAGCAGCTGCGCAAAGCGGCCTGGAAGGCAGCGCATCCTACTGCCAAGCAGCTGCGCCGCACCCTAAGCAGCCGGCTCACCGTGGCATTAGAGCCTTTTTTAGACCAGAAAATTCAGCCCGACGGCGACGTTGCCAAGGCCATCAATAAGACAACCAAGCGCCTGGCAGCCCGGCTGGTGAAGCTCCAGCGCAAGCAAGATAAGCAGCTTGCCAAAGCGCGCCACTTAGTAGCGCAAGGCTCCGCTGCCGAGCCAAGCCTACCCCCCACCGAAGTGGCCCGCCCTGCCCCGGCAGCCCGCAGCGCGGCGGCCCCAAAGCTGCCAGTCCTCCCGGTAGTTCTGGCTCCTAAGCATCTGGTGGCCGTCAAGACAAACGGCTTTGATGGGGAAGTGAAATAGACCTGGTCAGGTAACTGCGCCAAAATGCCCCCGTGTGTTGAAGCACGAGGGCATTTTGGCGTTTGTGTAGGAGTAAGAGAGTAGTGGCAAAGCGCAGGTGTGGGGCACTGCCCGTTTGCGCCCGAACGGCTGGGCTGCCTGCGTAGCAAGCTGGCTTTAGCGGGCAGCTTGTTTGGGCATAGGTGGGCTAATCAGGGAGATACCGTGGCAAACGTGCAGCGTAGCGCGCGAAAAAAGCTTCCTGCCCCCCTGCAACAAGGCAAACGTGGCAGGGCCGAGTCAACGCCGGCCGGGGCGGCTACGTTACGGAGGGCATGACCAAAGCCGTTTTCATTGCCACCGCCGAGCCCTACAGCGGTAAGTCACTCGTTACGTTAGGGTTAGTGAATATGCTGCTGGGCCAGGCCCGGCAGGTGGGCTACTTTAAGCCCCTCATCGACTACGACCCCGCGCAGCAGCCCGACCCGCACCTGACGACGGTGGTCGACTACTTCAAGCTGCCGCTGCCGCTGGCCGATACCTACGCCTACACCCGCGCCGAGGCCCTGCGCCTGTTCGAGGCCGGCGCGCAGGGCGAGATGATTGACACCATCATTCGCAAGTTCAAGCACTGGGAGGACACCTGCGACTTTACGGTGGTGGAGGGCAGCGACTTCGTGGGCACGGGTATCGCCGTGGAGTTCGACGCCAACGTGTCGATTGCCAAAAACCTCGGCGTGCCGGTTATCCTGGTGGTATCGGGCGCCGACAAGAGCACGGCTCAGGTTATCAGCTCGGTGCTGACGTTGCTGCGCAGTTTCGAGAGCCGCGAGGTGCCGGTGCTGCTGGCCGTGGCCAACCGCATTGCGCCGGCCCAGGTAGCCGACGTGCAAGCCCTGCTGCGCAGCCAGCTGCCGGCCGGCGTGCTACTGGCCGTCATCCCCGACGACCCCAACCTGCTGCACCCCACCATGCGCGAAATCCACGCCGGGCTGGGCGGCAAGCTGCTCTTTGGCGAAGCCGGCCTGAGCAACCAAGTCGACAATTACATCATCGGGGCCATGCAGGTGCCCAACTTCCTCAACTATCTCACCGACAACGTGCTGATTGTGACGCCGGCCGACCGGGGCGACATTATTA
>CALMOO010000059.1 GCA_937871705.1 uncultured Hymenobacter sp. | reverse complement strand
ATGCGGTGCTCTTCCCAGAGCCCGTTGGTGTCGCGGAAGGTGCGGATGCCGCTTTCGGCCGATACGCCGGCGCCGGTGAGCACTACAAGGTGAGGCATTTTGGGGAGAATGACTGATGATTAATAGCTACTGACTGTCGGCACTACCGGTTACTCTCGTTGCCCATGCTATACTGCCGCTCGGCGAACGAGCGCAGGCGCTGGAAGGCCGCATCTACCTCGCGGGCATCTTCGCTGAGGAGGTTGCCATAGACTACGCGGTCGGTGGCGTTCAAGGCCCGGCGCACATCGTCGTCGTTATGAAAATAAGTTATTAACTCCTTTGTAGTAAGTGAGTTTAAGTTGGTGCTTTCAAGGCTTGACAAATAATTTTTCCAAAGCACTACGGCGCGCTCTACCACCGTAGCCGAGCGCGAAAGCGTAAAGCGCTCCGCGTGGCGGGCAAACTGAGCCAAGAAGTACACGTGGTTTTTGCGGCGCTTATAGCGGCCGTAGCCGCGCCGCCAGCGCCGGCCAAATAGCGCTGTTGCGCCCACGCCCGCCACCAGAATTCCCGCCAGCCCCGCTATCCAAAAAGGGTAGTTGAAGGCCGGCGATAGGGGTAGGGTATGCAAATCTTGCCGCAGGGTAGGGGCAGTAGTAAGCTTGCCTGGCAGGGTAGGGGCTGTGCGCCGCAGCTGCACTTGGGCCGGGGATGGCAGCAGGCGCAGCGTATCGGCAGCGCGTAGCACCAGCACGGGCAGCTGCAAGGCCTGCACCGGCACCAGCGAAAAGGTGCGCAGGTGATACACCGTACGGTCGAGGCTACGGCCTTGCTGGGTGCGGGTGGGTTGCCAGGTGCGCCCCACGTACTCAAAAGGAGCGAACTGCGCCAGCGAATCAGGGAAAATCACTTCTTCGCCGGGGTCGTGCTCGTAGCGAAGTTCGTAGTCGAGCGGCTGGCCAACGGTGATGACGCTCCGCGAAAAACGCCCCGTTGGTGCCGGGCGGGGTGCGGCGGGCGGCGTGACGGCCCTTCCAGGTACGACCCGGCCCGGCACAGTCCCTACCCCCCCCAGCAGCAGCAGAGTAGCCAGCAGCGCGCTTTTTGTCAGAGCAAAAGACATAAATAGTAACTTGATAAGTCGGATTACTAGGCGGCTCAGAAGAGAGGAGTTGTCACGGAAGTACGTAAAGGTTCGCGAAGCGTGAGAAGCTTAACCACCAGGGCACCGCATCTTTTTCACTAATCCCTACTCATTCATCTCTAGTAATCAATCGACTATCGTCTTTGAAATAAGCCCACCAGCTGCGGCACAAAGTCTTCGTCGGTGCGCAAGGCCAAAAAGCCTACCTGCTGGCGCCGGCACAGCGTGCGCAGGGCCTGCTGGCGCGCCTGCGTCTGGGTGGCGTAGCTGGCCCGAAAGCCAGGCGCCGACGTGTCGACCCAGCGCAGCACGCCAGTTTCGGCATCGCGCAGGGGCACAATGCCGATGGCCGGAAACGCGGCCTCGTGCGGCGCCAGCAGTTGCACCACCAGCAAGTCGTGCTGGCGGGCCAGCATGGTCAGCTCGCGCTCGTAGTGCTCGTCAATGAAATCAGAAATCAAGACCACCAGGCTGCGGCGGCGTAGCAGGCTCAGGGCCAGCCGAATACCCACGGCCAGGCCGGTGTGCCGCGAGGCGGGTGCCAGGTCAAACAGCCGCTGAATGAGCGCGTAGGCCGCCCGTTGGCCTTTGGCGGGGGGTAGGTAC
>CALMOO010000058.1:15874-17084 GCA_937871705.1 uncultured Hymenobacter sp. | reverse complement strand
AGCCGGGCCAGCTCCAACCAATAGCCGATTGCCAGCAGCGTAAGCATTACGACGTCCACCAGTAGCTGAGCGGGGAGTTGGCCGGGCTGCGCAAACTCCGGGTCAACCAGCGCCGTGCCCGGAAACAAAAGCGCCCCAGCCTGCGTGAGCCAGTAAAAGCTGGCTAGTGCCGCCACCAGGCGCAGCCTGGCCCGCGTTGGGGCAGCATTGGCCCACAGTACCCACAGCGCGAGCAGGCCCAGCACGGTGCCCAGCAGCATGGTTTGGGCGTTGTGAAACTTGGCGTGGGGTGGCCAGTGCGGGTTGAAGATGTGGGTGGGGTTCCAGTCGAAAATATAAGAGCCCCCCGCTGCCCACAGCGCCACGAGGGAGAGGAGCAGCCTGCCGATAGAAATGGATTTCATCTGTTTTACTGGTGCTATCAAACGTGCAAAAACAACTCCGTAGCCGGCCGGCGCACTTTCGGGAAGTGCTGAAGCGGGTCGCGGGGGTGCCGGTAGCCGAGGCCGGCAATAACTACTGCGGGCAGTCCTTGCGCGGGCAGGTCCAGCAGCTCGTCGTACTGGCTGGCCACCAAACTCTCCATATGATGGCCGCGCCGCTCACCTGGCGGGTGGCGTCGTACTGCTTGACGGCGTAGCGCCAGTTCAACTGTTCTAGCAAAGTAGTCATCGGGTCTTTAGCGATAAAGCCACTCTCCTACCCAGCGCTGCAACGCGCCCAGTAGTATGCCCATTAGCGGCACCAGCAAGACAGTGGTTAGCAGGGTTTTGAGTAAGGGATGCCAGGGCTCGATGTGCGGCATCACGGTAAAAAAAATGAGGTTGATGAGGGGGTAAATGCATACCCACGTCAGCAAGGCCATTTTCCACTTAATAGGTCGTTTCATGGGGCTACAACTTGGGCAGCAAAATTCCGACGCACGGCCAGCCGCTGGAAGGGCGATTAACGGGCACTATTGTTCAAAAACACGGAATCGTCAGGTCAGGCGTGCTGCCTGTACTGGCTAGGCGACAGGCTGGTAGCCTGCTTGAAGAATTTGCCAAACGTGGATTGGTCGATGAATTGCAGGCTGCTCGCCACTTGGGCAATACTCAGCGCGGGGTTCTGGAGCAGCACTTTGGCTTCGAGCACCACGGCTTCGGTCAGCCACTCGCCCGCCGTTTTGCCGGTGGTTTGCTTAACGGTTTCGCTCAGGTGATTGGGCGTG
>CALMOO010000058.1:0-15864 GCA_937871705.1 uncultured Hymenobacter sp. | reverse complement strand
CACAGCTTATCGGCATAAAATTTCAGCCCCCGCTCGGTCGTGCAGTGCTGGTTAACGAGCTTTTTGTACTCGCCGGTCAGCCACTGGGCCCTGGTCTGACCCGCCACCGCCACCTGGCTATGCTGCGCATAGATGGCCTCGGTTTCGCACAACAGGACGTGCAGCAGGCGCTGAAGTAGCTCGGGCCGATACTCCCGCGGCACTGCTTTTTTTTGATGCAGAAAGTGGAGCGTTGCCGCTATTTCCTGCCCTTGCGCGGGGAAGAGGGCAAAAGCGTGCCGGGCCAGGTTGTCGAAAAACAAAAACCCGTCGACATCGACCAGCGCCGTATTCATAAACTTCCTGGTGAAAAACACGGTCAGAGTATGAAAGTCCGCCGACCGGTGCAGCCACTGCTTAATGGTGTGCGGCGGCATGGTGAGCAGCCAGCCCGCCGCGACCGTGTAGGTTTCCAGATTGGCCCGGAGCACGGCCGTGCCCGCCAGGCACACCCCAACGCCGTAATAATTGCTGCGGTAAGGTGCCCCGATGGCCGTATCGGACGTTTCGACGCACTGATTGACCAGCAGGAAGTCCGGCTCGCTTTCGCCTGCCGGTGAGAGGATACTTAGCGGGTAAGTAGGAATAGGCGACTTCATGGCTGTAGGGAAAAGGTGGTTCAGCAGTCGCGGGCGGTGTTTCCATCGCTTGCGTAACGGGTAAGAAGTTAATCTGACAGCCAGCAAAACGCCGGATTTTATAGCGGGTACGCTGGGGGCCAAGCTGGAAGTAGTCCACGAACTGGCGGGTGTAGAAAGTAGGAGTTGGCTGCGCTTCAGGTTCCTTTTTCCGGCATTCCGCTCGCGAAAACCGGCATTCCGCAAGTTTAAATTTCAAGGGCTTTTCGGGTGGGAGACATTTAGGACATGAAACAAGTCCCCGCCCGTTGGGCTGCGCCCCTGCTCAGCCTGCTGGTAGCAGTTAGCGCCTGTGGCTCGAAGAAAGAGACGGCCGCTGGCGCCAGTGCGCAGCAGGCTCCACCAGTTCAAGACTATTCCGTGCTGACGCTCCGGCCCCAAACTGCGCAGCTCCACGCCGACTACCCTACCGTGCTGCAAGGCCAGGCCAACGTAGAAATCCGGCCCAAGGTAGAAGGCTTCATCGATGAGGTACTGGTGGACGAGGGGGCGCGGGTGCGCAAGGGCCAGTTGCTGTTTCGGCTTAATAGCGACGAGGCCGACCAGCAGGTGCACTCGGCCCAGGCGGCGGTACTTAGCGCCCAGGCCGACGTGACCTCGGCCCAGCTCGACGTGCAGAAAACCGCGCCGCTGGTAGAGCAGAAAATCTTGAGCCGCTACACCTTGCAGGCCTACCAGGCCACGCTGCAAGCCAAGCGGGCGGCGCTGGCCCAGTCGCAGGCGGCGCTGGCGGGCTACCAGAAAACGCAGAGCTACACTCACCTCACGAGCCCCGTGGAGGGGGTGATTGGCACCTTGCCCTACAAGCTGGGTAGCCTGGTAAGCAGCACCAGGGCCGACCCGCTTACTACCGTGTCGAGCATCGGCACGGTGCGCGCCTACTTCTCTATCAATGAGAAGGACGCGCTGGCTTTTGGGGCGCAGGGCCAGGCCGCTAGCCTGGCGGCCCGCCTGAAAACGCTGCCCAACGTGCAGCTGGTACTGGCTAATGGCCAGGTGTACGACCGGCCGGGGCGCATCAAGGCGGCCAGCGGTCTGATAAGCACCACCACCGGCTCGGTGAGCGTGCGGGCTGATTTTCCGAACCCCAACGGCCTGCTGCGCAGCGGGTCCACTGGCTTGGTGCGCCTACCCCAAAACCTGGCCAGCGCACTGCTGGTGCCCCAAAGCGCCACCTACGAGCTGCAAGGCAAGCACTTTGTGTACGTGGTGGGTGCGGGCGGCAAGGTCGTGAACACCGAAATTCAGGTGCTTCCCCTTACTGACGGGGTGAACTACGTGGTGAGCCAGGGCCTGAAAGCCGGCGACCAACTCGTGACGGAGGGCGTGAGCACCCTCGCTGATGGACAGCTTATCAAGCCGCGCGCGGCTACCCCACCGGCGGCTGTCCAGTTGCCAGCAGCTACTCCTCCTGCAGCGGCCAGCGGTCGCTAACCCACTTTATAGTCTGGTAATCTTATGTTTAAAGTATTCATTGAGCGGCCGGTGCTCTCGACCGTTATCTCCGTGCTCCTGGTTATTCTGGGGGTGCTGGGGCTGGTGTCGCTGCCCGTGTCGCAGTACCCCGACATTGCCCCGCCCACCGTGCAGGTGTCGGCCACCTACACCGGAGCCAACGCCGACGTGGTGCTGCGCAGCGTGGTGGTGCCGCTGGAAGAGCAAATCAATGGCGTGGAAAATATGACTTACATGACCTCCACGGCCAACAACGAGGGCACGGCCAGCATCACCATCAACTTCAAGCAGGGCACCAATCCCGACCTGGCCGCCGTGAACGTGCAGAACCGCGTGAGCAAGGCCACGCCGCTACTGCCCGCCGAGGTGACCCAAACCGGCGTGACCGTGACTAAGAGCCAGAGCAGCAACCTGCTCATTTTCTCGCTCTACAGCGACAACCCGGCCTACGACCAGACCTTCCTGCAGAACTACGCCAAAATCAACCTCTTGCCGCAGTTGCAGCGGGTGACGGGTGTGGGCAGCGCCACGGTCTTTGGCACGCGCGACTACTCGATGCGCATCTGGCTGAAACCCGACGTCATGGCCAATTACGGCCTGATTCCGAGCGATATATCAACCGCGCTGGCTGAGCAAAATATTGAGGCGGCCCCCGGCAAGCTGGGCGAGAATAGTGGCCAAGCCTTTCAGTACATCCTCAAATACAAGGGCCGGCTGGTGCAGCCTACCGAGTACGGGGCCATCGTTATCCGCACTACTACCAGCGGGCAGGTGCTGCGCCTTAAGGATGTGGCCCGCATCGAACTGGGGGCCTTGAGCTACGCGGGTGGTACGACTACGCAGGGCAAGCCCAGCATAATTACGGCCATTAGTCAGACGGCGGGCTCCAACGCGCGCGACGTGGTGACCGACTGCAAGGCCCTCATCGCGCAGGCCGAAGCGTCGTTTCCGAAGGGCGTTCATACGGCGACCCTCACGGATGCCAACAAATTCCTGGATGCCAGCATCGAGAAGGTGCTGCACACGCTGGTGGAAGCCTTCGTGCTGGTGTTTATCGTGGTGTTCATCTTCTTGCAAGACTTCCGCTCCACGCTCATTCCGGCCATTGCGGTGCCGGTGGCCATCGTGGGCACGTTCTTCTTCCTCAGCCTCTTCGGGTTCACCATCAACCTGCTCACTCTCTTTGCCTTGGTGCTGGCCATTGGCATCGTGGTGGATGATGCCATTGTGGTGGTGGAGGCCGTGCATACCAAGCTCGACGCGGGCGAGAACTCGCCCAAGCAGGCCACGCTTTCGGCCATGAGCGAGATTACGGGAGCTATCATTTCGATTACCCTGGTGATGGCGGCCGTATTCGTGCCGGTCACATTCATCACGGGTTCAGCGGGAGTTTTTTACAAGCAGTTTGGCCTTACGCTGGCCGTGGCTATCATTATTTCGGCTATTAATGCCTTGACCCTGAGCCCGGCGCTGTGCGCGCTGCTGCTCCGGCCGCACCCGCAGGGCGAGCACGCGCCCCGTGGCTTCTTGCCGCGTTTTTATGCGGCGTTCAATACCAGCTTCGAGGCCTTGACGGGCCGCTACACGCAGGCCGTGGGTGGGCTAAGCCGCCACAAATGGGTGGCCCTAGCGGGCATCGCCGTGTTTGGCGGGGTGTTTTACTGGCTGCTGCGCACTACGTCGAGCAGCTTCGTGCCCAACGAGGACGGGGGAACGATTTTTTCCAGCATCAGCCTACCCCCCTCGGCATCGCTGGAGCGCACCCAACGGGTAGTGAGTGAGGTCGATAGCATTGTGGCTAGCCTGCCCGAGGTGAATACGCACAGCTACATCACGGGGCAGAGTTTCATCAACGGCACGGGCAGCGCCTACGGCACGGCGATTGGCGAACTTAAGTCCTGGGACGAGCGCAAGAACACGCCCATAGCGGCCACCATCGGCAAGCTGTTTGCCAAAACGGCCCACATTCGCGACGCCAAGATTATCTTCTTTTCGCCCCCCACGCTGCAAGGCTTCGGCACCAGCAATGGCTTCGAGCTACAACTGCAAGACAAGGCTGGCGGCACCGTAGCCAACCTGGGCAAGGTGAGCCAGCAGTTTCTGGCGGCTTTGAATAAACGGCCCGAAATTCTGTTTGCCACCACGGGCTTCAACCCCAATTTCCCGCAGTACCAGGTCGATATCGACGTGGTCCGCACCAAGGAAGCCGGCCTCACGCCCAACGACATCCTGACCACACTGCAAGGCTACTTCGGCGGGCTTTACGCCTCCAACTTCAACCAGTTTGGCAAGCAGTACCGCGTGATGGTGCAGGCCGAAGCCGCTGCCCGCGCCAACCCCGAAAGTCTGAACCGCATCTTCGTGCGCAGCAGCGCCGGCACGATGGCCCCCATCACCGAGTTCATCACGCTCACCCGCGTGTTTGGGCCCGAAACGCTCTCACGCTTCAACCTCTACTCGGCCGTGACCGTGACGGGCAACCCCAAGCCGGGCTACAGCACCGGCGATGCCATCATAGCCATCGGCGAGGTAGCTAAGCAAACCTTGCCGGCTAGCTTCGGCTACGAGTATTCGGGCCTCACGCGGGAAGAAATCTCAGCCGGTTCGCAAACGGTGTACATTTTCGGGCTCTGTTTGGTGTTTGTGTACTTCTTGCTGAGCGCACAGTACGAGAGCTACATTCTGCCGTTTGCGGTGCTGCTTTCCTTGCCCATTGGCTTGGCGGGGGCATTCATTTTTGCCAACATCTTCGGGGTTAGCAACAACATCTACCTCCAGATTTCGCTCATCATGCTCATCGGCCTGCTGGCCAAAAACGCCATCCTCATCGTGGAGTTTTCGGTGGCGCGGCGGCGGCACGGCCTGGCGCTGGTGGAGGCTGCCATCGCGGGGGCGAAAGCCCGCTTCCGCCCCATCCTGATGACCTCGTTTGCCTTCATCCTGGGCCTGCTGCCGCTGATGCTGGCCGATGGCGCGGGAGCCATCGGCAACCGCGCCATCGGCACGGCGGCGGTGGGCGGCATGCTCATCGGCACCGTGTTCGGGGTGTTTGTAATTCCGGTGCTGTTTATCATTTTTCAGGGCTTTCAGGAGCGAATTAGTGGCCCGCCCGTGCCGGCTGAGCCGGCTCCAGCCATGCCCGCCACGCCTACCCCCCTGGTGGCCGTTCACTAGTGAGTAGCCCCGGCTAGCTTACCCTAGCCGGCGTGGTGAGTAAGAAACTAATCGGGGGCTGGCCCTCAAGCTTTATCCTTTTTGGTATGAATACTTTTCTGTTGCGGGGGCTGCTCGGCCTCTGGCTGCTTTGTTATATCTCGGCTTGTAAGGTGACGAAGCCTTACCAGGCACCCCCCATCGACACCACTGGCCTTTACCGCGACGAGGTGCCGAAAGACACGGTCACGCTGGCCCAGCTGCCCTGGCGCACGCTCTTCACCGATGCGCCCTTGCAAGCGCTGATTGCCGATGGCATTGCCCACAACCTCGACTTGCAGGTAGCCGTGGCGCGGGTGCAGGCGGCCGATGCCTATTTTAGGCAGAGCCAGGCGGCGTTTTTGCCCAGCTTGTCGGGCACAGCCTACGTGGCCCGCATCAAGTCGGCATCCTATGTCGGGCTCGGGTCGTTTGCGGCGGCCACGCAGTACCAGCTTTATGGCACCGCCAGCTGGCAGGCCGACGTGTGGGGCCAACTGCGCAGCTCCAAGCGCTCGTACCTGGCGCTGCTGCGCCAGAGCGTAGCCTACCAGCGTGCGGTGCAAACGTCGCTGGTATCGAGCATTGCCACCGATTACTACCTGCTGCTCTCGCTGGATAAACAATTGGCCGTCACCCAGCAAACGGTGGCCAGCCGCGACCAAACCGTGAAAACGATGCGGGCGCTGAGTGAGGCCGGCATCGTGACCGGGGCGGCCGTGGTGCAGGCCCAGGCCAGCCGCTACGCGGCTTCGGTCACCATCCCCGACCTCAAGCAGCAAATTCGGGAAACTGAAAATACAATTAGCTTGCTGCTGGGCCGCGCGCCCAGCTCCATCGTGCGTAGCACCCTGGAGGCCCAGCAGCCAGTGGCTACCCTCCAAACCGGCGTGCCCGCCCAGCTGCTGCGCTACCGCCCCGAAGTGCAGGAGGCCGAGTACGCCTACCAATCAGCCTTCGAGCTAACCAACGCGGCGCGCACCTATTTCTACCCCGCCCTCACGCTCACAGCCACTGGCGGCTACTCCACCTTCACGCCCTCGACGCTCTTCAACCCGGCCTCTTTTTTCGGCACGCTGGCCGGGGGCCTGGTCACGCCCATCCTGAACCGAGGAGTTAACAAAGCCCGCCTGCGCGTGGCCCATGCCCAGCAAGCTGAGGCCCAGCTCAATCTCCAAACCGCTGTGCTCACCGGTGGCCGCGACGTGGCCAACGCGCTGTATTCGTACCAGGCAGCCGGCGACAAAGTAGTGGAACGCACGCAGCAGCTCGACGCCCTCGATAAGTCGGTGCGCTACTCGCAGGCGCTCCTCGCCAGCGGTTTCGCCAATTACACCGAGGTGCTCACGGCCCAGCAAAGCCTGCTTGCCGCCCAGCTCAGCAGCGTCAACGACCGCCAGCAGCAGCTGCAAGCCATCACCAGCCTCTACCAGGCGCTGGGTGGCGGTTGGCAGTAATTCTTGCCCACTTTTGCGCGGGATACTCTCTTCCTTTTGCCCTACCCGTCCGCATGACGCCGCTGCCGCCCGCCACCCCCCGCCTCACCCTGCGCCAGAAGTGGAAACTAGCCCTGAGCTTGGTCATGCTGTACTACCCCATCTTGGCCTACATCAATTTTCCGGAGTGGGACCACAGCTGGGTGGGCGTACAGCGCGCATTGCCCATGCTGCTGGTGGGTAGCACCATCACGCTCCTATTCTACTTCGTGTGGCTCAACTTGGTGGAGTGGATTCAGCGGCAGTTGTTTGGCCGCTTCGGCGAGGATTTCCTGCTGGAGATGAAGCTACCCGTGCAGCTCATCACGCTCCTTATTTCGCTGGCGTTGGCGGCGGTGTTCATTGTGGCGCGCTACGCGGTGATTGACGCCGTGCGCGGGCTGGTGCCGACGTTCGGTGACCCGCCACCCGAGTTGCTACACATCACGTCCGAGCACCACGCGCTGTTTCTGCGGTCCAACCAGGGCTTCTTTTTGATGCTGCTGCTCACCGCGTTCTACCTCATTGCCAATCACCAGGCGCTGCTACGGGTACGGGCCTCTCACCAGCGCACTGAGCAACTCGAAAACGAGAACCTGCACGCCCAGCTCGCGGCCCTCAAGAATCAGGTTAACCCGCACTTTCTCTTCAACAGCCTCAGCATCCTGTCGTCGCTGGTGCATATTGATGCTGCGCTTTCTGAGCAATTCATCGAGCAGCTGGCCCGCGCCTACCGCTATACCCTGGAGCAAAAAGACAACGACCTGGTGCTGCTCAGCACGGAGCTGGACTTTATCAAGTCCTACACGTTTTTGCTCAAAATCCGTTTCGAGGATAAGTTCGACGTGGTACTCGACATTCCGCAGGCAGTGCGCCGCTACCGGGTGGCCCCGCTCACCTTGCAGCTGCTGGTAGAGAACGCGGTGAAGCATAACCAGATGTCTGCCGCATACCCGCTCACCGTCTTCATCGGTGCGGAAGAAAATGAGCTGGTGGTGCGCAACCCCTTGCAGCGCCGCCCGCTGCCGCTGGCGGCAGTTTCCACCGGCATAGGCCTCCAGAATATCTTCAACCGCTACCGCCTGCTCACGCCCCGGCCCGTCGGCGTAGCGGAGGCCGGCGGCACCTTCGAAGTCCGCATTCCCTTATTGCCATGAACGTACTCATTATCGAAGACGAAACCCTGACGGCCCGCCGCCTCGAAAGCCAGCTGCTGCGCTACGACCCCACCATCCGGGTGCTCGACCGGCTGCCTTCGGTGGCCCAAGCTGTGGCGTGGCTGCGCACGCACCCAGTGCCGGATTTGCTGTTTCTCGATATTCAGCTGGAAGACGACCTGGGCTTTCGCATTTTTGAGCAGGTGCAGGTGTCGACGCCCATCATCTTCACTACCGCCTACGACGAGTACATGGTGCAGGCCTTCAAGGTCAACAGCATCGATTATCTGCTCAAACCCATCGACTACGACACGCTTGTGGCGGCGCTGGAGAAGTATAAGACGTTGCGCCAGCACTTTGCGGCCCCGCCCGACCTTTCGACCCTGCTCCAACTCCTCGGTAAACCTGCGGAGCCTACCTACCGCGACCGGTTTATGGTGAGCATTGGCCCCAAGTTGCGCAGTGTAGAAGTGGCTGAAATTGCCTACTTCTTTCTGGAAGAAAAAATCACGTTTCTGACCAATCAGCAGGGCTCCATGCTGCCGTTGGAATATAGCCTTGACCGGCTCACGCAACTGCTCAATCCGCGTCAGTTTTTCCGCGTGAGCCGGCAATACTTGGTGAATCTGGCCGCCATCCAGACCGTGCATACCTACTCGGCCAGCAAGCTGAAAATACAACTGCTGCCTACTCCGCGCCACGAGGTGCTGGTGAGCGGCGACCGGGTAGCGGAATTTAAGGAATGGCTGGGTAAGTAACTATCCGTTTCGGCCGACGCAACCGGGCCTGGCACCTATAAGAGGTGCTGCCCTTGGTCAGGCCGCAGCCGCCACGGCCAGACCGAGGGCGTTGAGGACGGTGATTGTAGCTAGACGCAAGGCGTACTGGTTCTGGGCCACCGTACTAGGGGCTGGACGAGAGTTGGAACAGCAATCCCCGCTAAGTCGTTTCTAACAACAAAGCCCACTAACGGGAAGGCTTGCCTGTCTATAAAGTCACTTCTGCCCTACTGGTTACACTGGTAGGCCGATGGTATAGGCCGCTGTGTAGCCGCCGGTGGCCGCATTGGGCACTACGTTGAAGAGCGCGTGGGCCAGCACCGTACTTGTTTCGCTGAAGATCATATCGGCGGCGTTGCTTTTGACGCTCGTGTTGTTGCCGTGCTTCTGGTAGGGCGACTTGGCATATACAGCCGCATTGATGCTGTCGGGGAAGGCGAGCTGGCTGGTGAGCAGTAGCTTTTTCCCGACATACACCTCGAAGTGAATGTGGGTGATGCGGCCTTCGTACCAGCCAGGGTAGATGCTTTCGAACGTCACCTGGCCGTGGGCATTGGTGCGCTGGATGCCGCGGCAGAAGGTCTGGTTGGTCAAGTCGCGGGTACCGAGATAGCCGGGCTCTTGGTACTCGGAGTAGTAGCCGTCGGCGTCACAGTGCCACACGTCAATGCGGGCATCGGGGATGGCGGCGCAGCCCTGCTTGGTATTGACCAGCGTGAAGGTGAACGCTAGCGGTAGGCCGGGCCGGTTTTCGTGGATGACGCGGCGCGTCATGGCCCCCTTGCCGCTTAAGTCGTAGGGGTAGGGACCACCCGTTAGCTCGGGAGTCGAGGGGCAGGCAGTACCGTCTTCGGCGTGGCCGGTGGGACCAGGCTTACTAGCGTGGTGGGGTGGCGGGCCACCGGGAGGCGGGCCTCCTTTCCAGCCAGGTGGGGGTCCACCAGGGCCGTTGGAAGGTGGCGGACCGGGAGGACCGGCGACACGGGTGCTATCAGCCAAAGCAGTGCTAGCAGTGGCAGATTGACTGGTTCCGGACGAGCACCCGAACTGCTGAAGCAACAACGGGGCTACAGCCGAGCCCATGGCGATTTTACGAATAAATTCTTTGCGGGAGAGCATGGGAATAAACTTGGCAAGCTGGACAAGCGGCGAACTGAACTTGCTGAACCAAAAATAACCCCAACGTTGGTTGCTTCCCTCCCGTAATCGGCTATAGCCGCTACTATACCGATTAGCTGGTTGCTTTAGCCGATTGGTCGTTTCGTTGCAAGGAGAAAAGCCTAGTAGCTCATCTAGATAGAACAGGGTTCAGTACGGCTGATAATGCAATTGAGGTGGTTGAGTTACACTGGACAGTTTGAGGTCCTAAGTAGGGGTTCTTCTGGCAAAAAGATACTGTTGGCGAATTCACTATTAAGCCATTGCTAATGGAATTAATCGCTTGAAGGCGGCTCGACGGGTCTGGGCTAACGGCACCTCGTTCAGCCAATTAATGATACGGCACAGGTTCATCGCCGTGGCCATAAAGAGGTGCTGAGCATGGGTTTTGGCCAGGCCCACATAGCGTGAGCGGCGCAGGCCAAAGCTGCGAACCCCTTGTGAGAGGGTGCCCTCAATTCCTGCTCGCTGATTGTAGAGCAAGGGCCAGTCCGCTTGACTGTCGCGCGCGCGGGCAGCTTGTAAGGCGTGATACGGGGCATCAGCTCGCAGCTTAATGGCTCGGCGTTTCATGCGCGTGCACTGGGAACGAACGGGGCAGGGCCCGCACTGCTTACGGGAGAATTTGATAAACACGCGGGGCTGGCCGTTTTCAGTCGTATGGAACCAAGATTGCGACGTATGCCCTTGGGGACAAGTGGCTTGCTGAGCGTCCCAATCCACGTGGAAATCCGCCGCCGCATACCCTTGCCCCGCTAAGGCCTGCCATTTCTGGTCTTTCCGCGCGGGCCCGACTAACTCCACCTGATGGAGTTGCTGACTCTGGACCAGCAGCTCGGCGCTCACATAAGCGGTGTCTACCAACTGCTGCACCGGTAGTAACGACTTGTCCGCCAATCCCTGCTGAATCTGCGGCAAGGTAGTCGAGTCCGCCTCGGTGCTGACGGTGGTCGCTACCTGCGTAATCAGATGCGGCTGGTCGGCTTCGCAGGTCTCGCTCAAATGGACTTTATAGCCCACCCATGTCGTGGTGCGTTTGCGACTGAAGCGGGCTTCTATATCATAGGGGGAGCTGATAAGTTGCGCGGAAGGTGGTAATTCTCCCTGATTCTCCACACGCCAGTTGAGTTGGCCGTCCACCACCTGAAACTGCTGTAGCCAGATTCGGCGCAGGATATCAATGGTCGGCAGCTGCCACAGCATGGCCGCCTGCTCATCCCGTTCTATTCGCTCTAGCAGCCACCAGCCGTCCTGCCCGACTTGCTGGGCATAGGCCAATCGCTGGGGTTTGGTGTGTGGCAGGCGGTACTCCTCGGCGCGGGGACCGTACCGGGCGGCCCACTCCGGTGGCAGCTGGCGGGCTAACCAGTCGGGCAGGAGCGTGGCCAAGCTGTTAAGCGTGAAGCGCATGGTTTCTCCCACGCACTCCAACCGGTTCATGTCCCAGACACGGGCCAGTACATGGGTCGAGTCCGTTCGCTGTTTGCCCCCGGCTTTCAGCCACTGCTGGTCCTGGCAACAGCGCAGCAGATGATTGAGTAGGCGTTCCTCGGCCTTGCCGGTTACTAGACACTGCCGAAATTCAGATAGGATGCTAAAGTCAAACCCGGCATCGGTCAATTCCAAACCCAGCAGATATTTCCAATCAATGCGACTGCGCACGGCATCGGCCGCTTGGCGGTCGGAGAGATTTTCGGCAAATTGCAGCAGCGTCACCACCGCTAACTGCCAGGGCGCCTGGGCCGCTTGCCCGCGTGGTGGAAACAGGTCGGCAAAGAGGGCGTCGTCATAAAGAGTGCCCAAAGCATCGCGCAACTGCATATAGCGATTGCCGCGTGGGAATGCAGCCTGCGCTACCTGGCGTGTTTGGAGCGGAACAGGCGTGCTGGGTTGGGGGTGTAGGCTCATGAGCAGAGGCAGTTAAGATGCCTCCGAAAATAGCCCTTTTACCCCAAAACCAATTCGCCAACAGTATCCTTTTGCAAGAAGAACCCCTTGTTAGCCCAGGCGGGGTCCACGCGGCCGGGCGATGCGCCGTACGAGGAAATTCTATACCTACGACCTAACGGGCTACGCAGACTGAGAAAGTCATCTCCTTGGCAGGGCTTAGCGTAATTTCATGCCCCTGCTGCTATAAGAAGGCCATATCGTGCTGGACGAGGAAATACAGTGGCTGGAATAGCCCCACGTAAACTACTCTTTGGCGGTGGGGCTTAGGCTAGTGGACGTCCGAAAGGATGATTTCAGGCAGTGCCGTCGCGCCGGGCGGCGTTGCGGGGACAGCGCGCAATTCGTACCCCGTTTTCCACGGCGTCTGCCCGGCATAGGGCACGAGCTGGTAGTGAAACGAAATGGTCTGGCCTGCCTGGTAGGTGGTGTTTGAGGGCAGTGTAAAGACTTTGGCTTGGGAGTAGAGCGTGCCCTGATAGCCAGCGAGCGAGAGCGGGGCCAGGTCGATAATCCAGCGTGGGCGCGGGTTTTGTCCCGTCACATCATAGGTGGTCTGCTGCTCGACCAACCGCCCGCTCGTTACATCGGACTCGGGGGAAACAGCCTCCTCTTGGCGGCAACTGTTGCTCATGGTCAGCAGGCTCAAAGTGGCCAGGGCAAGTAGCGAAAGTGCTTTCATAATGGGCATCAACTAGCAAGGAGGGATAATCGGCCGTGAAATGGCCTGATAACTAGCGAGATGATACCAATTTAACGTGAATCGTTGCATCGATGTTAGTGATGAGTAAAAAAGCTAATTTTTTAGTAGGCAACACCGAAAAAATACCACGCTGAAAAACACGGCGCGGCCGGCCAAAACCACCACTATTCCGGGGTGGTGGGTATAACAGACATTAATGTAATTGAACAAAAAGCAGAACAGCTGCTAGACTTGTATTGGCAGCTGTTCTGCTTTTTGTTTAAGTTTTAAGTAGCTTCTGTTTCGAGCGTAACTAACTAGGTCGTTGGAGGTCAGCTCAAAAGTCACTTTTGGGAGGGTAGCTGCCGCAGATTACTCTTCAACCGCTTCCCCTTCAATGCCTTGGCCCTAGGCCTGGGAACCCTCAAGCGCGCCGCTTAGCCGCAGTCTTGAGGTAGCTACTCAAATTTGGCCCGTAACTGTTTATTGGCCTGTCCCTGCAACGGTCGGCCGTGCCCAAACAAGGCCGTTTCGAACGACAAATCGCTAGCTTTTAGAATACTCTGCCGACCTAGCGTTCGGTCTTCGTAGAGGGTGCTATAGGCCAAGCCTAGCACGTGCGAGCAGAGGTCGGCCGCAATGAGCACGCCCTCGCTGGGCAGTAGCAGCGCCACGTGCCCGGCACTATGGCCCGGTGTATGCACCACCTGGATGCCCCCCAGCAGCGGAATAACGTCGCCGTCACTGAGCTTTTCTTCCACCGCTACGGGCGCCACAGTCGTAATCGGGCCTTTGATAATCAGCTTGTAAATGAGTTTATTTACAAGGCCTGGGGTAAGCGTCAGGGGCCGGCCGCTGATGCCTTGTTCCAACAAGGGGGCATCGATGTGGTGGGCATACACGCGGGCGTTGGTCTGGCGCTTGATGTCGGCGGCATTGCCGCTGTGGTCGGCGTGCAAATGGGTAAGAATGATGCGCTTGATGTCGGCCGGGTTCTTGCCGGCTTCCCACAGGGCAGCGAAGATGTTAGCCGTGCTGCCGGGCAGGCCGGTATCGACCAGCGTCAGGCCCTCATCGTCAATAAGGAAGGCATTAACTGCTCCTAAACTGATTTGGTACAGTCGGTTAGTGATTTTTTCATGACAGGAGGAAGCAAAAAGGGTGCTGAGCAAGGAGAGGGAGTGGGTAGAATGGAAGCGGGTCGCGTGGCTACCCCAGTGCCCCTAGGGGAGCTGCACCGCGGCCGCCAGTAGGGCGCTCATGGCCACCGTGAGGGCCCCAGCCCGCAGGCTGATGACACTGTCCCAGCGGGTTTGCAAGGCCCGCGCATCGGGCGGCATGATGTCATGCTGCGCGGCGGCCGTTTGGGCCTGGTTCACGGGCTTAGCCACGCGCAGGTACGCCGTTAAGTGGGTTAGCAAGCCTAGCAGGGCCAGCAGGGCCAAGCTACCGGGCCGCGTGTGCCAGCCGCCGGCTGCCAGCGCCAGTCCCCCCGTGGCGAGCAGCCCCGTGGCCCCGAGCAGGGGCATGCGGGTATCACCCACGGCGTGCAAGTGACCCAGCACTTTAGTCATACTGGCCGCGTCGACCCGGCGCAGGGCGGGGCGGGCCACCAGGGCAAAGAAGACGTCGGTGCCATATACCACACCGGTGCTCAGCAGCGCCAGGGCCGCCAAGGCCTGTAGCCAGGGAGTGCTCATACCAGGGAAGGCGAAGCGGTGGGAGCAGCAACCGGACGGGCCAGCGTAAAGAGCGAAATCGTTAGCCCTACGAGCAGCACGATGGCTATCAGGTGTGGCGTGGCTAGCGCCAGTGAGCCAGTGGGCTGGGCGAGGACGATGGTCAGGTCCACGCTCGGAATCAGCGCCCCAAACAGCGTGACCCAGGCCAGGGGCCGGTCGTAGCCCAGACCAGCGAAGAGCGCCAGCAGCAGGCCCGAGAAGATGTCGCGAATTCCCTTGGCGTAGTGAAAAGCGTACTGTACGTCGGTCGGGGGTAAAAACACGCCGTAGCCCTCAGCCCCCAGGCGGGGGGCCAGCAGAAACCGGGCGCCAATAAAAACCATTCCAAGGCCGAGGAGCAGGCAAAGCCCGCGGGTGAGGTTGCGACGTGTCATGACGAGTAGCAGGGGGTTAAGTATAGGACAAAGGTCCCGCCTCCCCCACCCGCCAGTCATTCACTCAAGTGCATAAATGCCCCGCCGCTTATAAAACCGCGCGGCTCCGAATGCGGCTCAGCGACTGGGGCTTGACGCCCACGTAGGAGGCGATGTAATACTGGGGAATGCGCTGCTGCAAGTCGGGATAGAGGCGCACAAAGCGGGCGTAGCGCTCCTCGGGCGTCTCTTCGTAAAAGGAGGCGAGCTGCCCCAGCACATCCACGAACAGCATTTCGGCCACCAAGCGGCCAAAGCGCTCGCCCGCGCCCACCTCGCGGTAGAGGCGTTGCAGGTTGTCATAGGAGATGGTGAGCAGGCGCGCCGGCTCTAGGGCCTGAATGGCGTGCACGGCGGGCTGGGCCGGCAAAAAGCTGCTGTAGTCGCCGATAAACTCGCGCTCGCGGCCAAAGTAAAAGGAATGCTCCTGCCCGTCGCGGTTGCGAAAGTTGTGGAACACGCCTTCCACGACGAAGGCGACTTTGCGGCTCACCTCGCCCGGGCGCAGAAAAAAGCCGCCTTTGGGCACCTGCTCGGCCACGAATAACTCTTCCAGCAGGGTTTCCTCGGCCGGGGCCAGCGGGATGAAGTGGCGAATAACGGTGAACAGCAGCTCGTGCGGCGTCATACGAAAGGGAAGGAGGGCGCAAGCCCGGTCGAAGTAGGAAGGAACGCGCAAGTTGGGATGGCTAGCGCGGTGGTCCTCCCCTGGCCACCGCTAGTTTTACAGCGGCCCCTGCGCCTGCTGGCTTTTGTCCTGCCTTCCTGCCCCCGATGAATTCCTACGCCTACCCCCCGATGTTGCCGCGGCGCTGCCACCCCACTGGCCCCCTCACGGCTACCCCTTACCCGCCCAGCAGGTGCTGACAGAGCTGCTGGCCGTGGCCTACCAGGCCAGCCTGCTCCAAGAAGAAACGCGCCCCGTATTGGGCCACCTGGTGCTGGCCCCCGAGCAGGTCCTGGCCGACCCGGCGCGCCGCTCGGCTCGCCACCAGGTGCTGCGCTTCACGCACGCCCTGCCCTATCGCGCGCAGGAGCTGCGCCGCCTCAGCCCCACCGTGCAGCGGCCGGGGCACCTGCTGGCGGTGGAAGAACGCGCCGGGCAGGGGCTGGTCATCTGGGGCATGGTGCTCACGACCCGACCCTGGGACTACGCCCACGAGCCGGCCGACCCCGCCTACCTGCCC